>CAZCPP010000058.1:0-16396 GCA_964500655.1 uncultured Anaerolineaceae bacterium
TGTTGTTCCTCACCAACCAGTAAAAACCAAGCCTTAGTAAGTGATGGCGAAATATCTGCCGTTTTATCACGCGAGGTATTAGCAGGATAGATAATGGTCGGTTCGATATTCTCGAAAGAGGCTTGATACTCAAGCCCAATTCCGTAAACAACCGTCTCATCTGGATTGTCAGCTAGCACTACTCGTTCTTTCCCAAAGCGCTCACGCAAATAACTCATAATTGAAAACAACTGTGTCCCACCACCGACCAGAACAATTTGTCCGATTTTCTCAGGTTGCAAGGATAGCTTTTCAAGGGCATAATCAACCAATTGCCGAAATTTTTCGTCCAAGTGTTGAGTGGCCGCTTTAAAATGGGAGGCGTCCAAAGATATAGTTCTCCGAAAAACAGTTCCATCTTGCAACACGAGCGTAACTGTCCTTTTATGACTTTGTTCGCTTTTTGGTGAGTGTAAAAGTTGCCGGCTAAGTGATTCTTTTAAGCGTTGTCCGGCAATTCGAAGTGAAACCAGGGCAGATGGATCGTCAGCAAGTGCTGAAGCGGGGATCTTTAATTCGTCGGCAATGTATTTTGCTAATTCAGCATCGTACAGACCTCCCCCAAATGGTTCCCCATAGCGACCTAGAAAATCGAGATTGCCAGATTTGTGATCAACCCCTCCTGCAACAATGTCAGTAGTACTCCCGCCCACATCGATGATCACCGTAATCCCCCTATGCTTTTCAGTTGTAAGCAATCCGCGATGTTGGAGGCAAAGAATCGCTCCTTCAGGTTCAGCCACGAAACGGATTTGATCGAACTTATCGCCAAAACAACTATGTACAAGTTCTTGGTATTCTTGAAAGATTTTCCCTTGGTGATCATAGCGCCAGTGAATCGGGTAAGCAAAGGTAAACCAAAGGCGGTCATCAAAAGCCTGGTCTCGCCATTTCTCAGCCCGAATTTGATTTATCACGATCTCCAACAACAAGCGAGTATATTGCATGCCTTGTGCATGGGTATATCGTTTCTGATGGGGGAGCGGATTTTTTTCAAGATGAACACCAATAGATGGTTTGAAGTATTCCCTTACCTGTTCACGGTTTTGTTCTGTTTCTAATTGTTGTTGAGCAACTTCCCCAAAACAATCCAAATCATTACCTTCAGGGTTCAGACAGATGACGGCAGGTAGTTTGCGTTCGTTGAAGCTCGTAAGAGGAGCTGACTGTGGTTCCCCCAGCGGAGAAACACGATCAGCAAATTTGTTATACTCGAGACGATACAAGCGCCAATTTGTCGCACCACAATCAAGAGCAAAGAGGGTTTTTTGTTCGAGTTCTGCCATGATTACAAGTGATTAGATATCATCTACGAGGCTTAGCTGCTAAGGAATAGTAGTGAACCCCTACATTGTAGTCATAATATAACATCTTTTTAGAGAAACACCTTGAAACTTCAAATTAAAAGGTTGGTTGAAAAACACTTCTCTCTTTTTATGCCAACGGGTGCTAGGTTATAATCATAAAAAATTGGAGGTGCAACCATGACCGAACTTAAATCGCTTAACTGGGAACCTAAACCTGGTGTTGGCATGAATGTAGTGCGTCGTGGGGATGGCGGCATGACACTCACCTTTACTGACCTTTCGGATGCCACGTTAGCCGATTGGCATGAATTTGCATCAGATCATTTGCTTGGCTCCGACCAGCGTGTGCGTAACCTTTATGATCTGCGTCAGGTGAAAGAAATTCCTGAGAAGGCCGTCCGTATGGCGGTGGAACTGAACACCGACCCAAGCACGCGCAATATCCGCTTGGCAGTAGTGGTTTCATCTGAGAAGGTAAAGACTGCTATCGAGGAAATTGCTGCCCTGTCGGGTGGAGATTCTGCTTACATGGGTTTATTCACTGATATTAATGAGGCAGAAGCCTGGCTAGGTCGTCCGCTTGATCAGATTCCATGAAACAGTTGAACATCGGAAAACATAAATTTGACTGGGGTGCCCGCACATACGTGATGGGCATCCTTAATATAACGCCTGATAGTTTTTCGGGAGATGGGTTACTCCCCGCTCCCTCAGGGAGAGGGGGTGAGGGTGTAAACACAGCTGTCGAACAGGCACGAGAATTCCTTGCTTCCGGTGCAGATATCCTCGATATCGGTGGTGAGTCTACTCGTCCCGGCTCAGAACCAGTGGACGCTGTTACAGAGTTGGAACGCGTTCTCCCGGTTGTAAGGGCGCTGTCAAAAGAATTCCCTGATGCACTCATATCGATCGACACTTACAAAGCTGCCGTTGCGAAAGAAGCTCTCACGGCAGGTGCACATATCGTAAACGATGTTTGGGCCTTACGTGCTGACCCGAATCTGGCCAATGTAGCTGCCGAACAAAATGCCCCGGTCATCCTGATGCACAATCGTAGCAATCCGGCTACAGTTGAGATGCGTGAGCAACTTGGCAACGCTTACATCGGTGCGGAATATGACGATTTGCTCGCAGACGTCAAACGTGAGTTGATGGACTCTGTCAGTTTAGCCGAGCAGGCTGGGATTGAGTCTGACCGCATCATCCTGGACCCTGGAATAGGCTTCGGCAAAACGGTTAAACACAACCTGGAGCTTATCCGCCGTTTAGATGAAATCCGCGAATTGGGTTACCCTATCTTGCTGGGACCTTCTCGAAAGTCCTTTATTGGTTTTACCCTCGACCTACCCGCTGATCAAAGGATAGAAGGTACAGCCGCCGCCATTTCAGTGGGCATCACCCGCGGCGCAGACATCATCCGTGTGCATGATGTAGAATACATGATCCGCGTAGCGAAAATGACCGACGCAACTGTTCGTGCATAAAGGCAACTCATCACGCCCAACGACAAACGGGGAAAATCATTGTAAAATCTAGCCATGCAAAGAGACAACAAAGAGAACCAGGACAACTGATGCCAGCTGTGCGTACTATCCTCCGTCGTCGTCGTGATCGTCGCGAATCTGCGCGTCACAGTGTGGAATCGCGTACTCGGCGTTTTGCAATTGGTTTTGGATTTGTGTTCAGCATCTTGCTGGCATTATTAATTCTGGGAATTGCGTTCTTCTACGCAGAATTAACTCGGGATCTGCCATCTGTTGAGATCCTACCAAGATTGCTCAACCCGCCCGATGGGCTATTGTTGCAACCCACGCGCATCTATGACCGCACAGGCCAGCATATCCTGAAGACCTTCGCGCCGGTAGAATCCCCGCGTCGCTATATCCCGCTTGACCCTCAAAATCCGCAGCATCTTCCAGAAGCACTTGTGCAAGCCACTATTGCCATGGCAGACTCAACCTTCTGGGAACACTCCGGCTACTCGCTGACCGGGATGCAAAACCCTGATCTGCATCCAACGCTCGCGCAACAATTAGTTAGTGATTTGTTGATGTGGGATGAAGCGCCATCTCCGCAACGCGCTTTCCGCGAACGTTTGCTGGCTGCACAAATCACTTCCAAGTATGGGCGTTCACAGGTTGTTGAGTGGTATCTCAATTCGGTAAATTATGGCAACTATGCCTACGGTGCGGATGCCGCTGCCCAGCTTTATTTTGGTAAATCCGCCGATGCGCTAACCCCGGCTGAAAGCGCTATCCTGGCTGCTATCAGTCAGGCGCCCAGTTTGAATCCGCTGGATGCGCCTCAAGCCGCCCTGCAGCGCGGACGCGAGATTATCCACATCATGGAGGCGCTGGGCTTTCTTTCGGAAGACGAAATGCAAGAAATCCTAGCCGAATCACCAGAATTTATCGACCCGCCTAAAGCCAAAAAGGAATTTGCTACAGCTTACCTCAACTTGGCTCTCCAGGATCTCGAATTACGATTTGATCGCGCCCGCATTGAACGTGGAGGATTGACTATTATCACCAGCCTGGATTACGATTTGCAAATCCAGGCCTCCTGTGCCATGGAGGTTTACATGGCGCGCTTGCAGGGCAGCTCCGCAATGCTGCCGGAATGTGAAGCCGCACGCCTGTTACCATCTCTGCCATCTGATCTGCTCGTCCCTGAACCGACAGCCAGTACGGTCATCACTGACCCACGCAACGGACAGGTGCTGGTAGTCGTTGGCGAGTCATTCCGGGGGCAGGAAACTGCTATTTTAGGGGAGCACAACGCTGGGTCCCTCCTTACGCCTTTCGTTTATCTCACGGGATTTACCCGCGGATTGAGCCCCGCATCGCTGGTCTGGGATGTACCCTCAAGCGCGGACATCCAAAATCCTGATGGCCTGTATCACGGCCCCGTCCGCCTGCGGTTGGCGCTGGCAAACGACTATGTTGTACCTGCTGCACAGGTGTTGAACCAAATGGGACTGGCAAACGTGATACAGACGATAAAATCGTTCGGGCTGGACCTCGAGCTAGTATCTATTCCTCTGTATGATTCAATCTCCCTGAGCCTGCTAGATGTATCCACTGCATACGGTGTCTTGGCGGCGGGTGGAGTGAATTACGGTGCAGTCGGGGATGAGGGGCTTGAGCCTATAACTGTATTACGCGTGGAAAGCGCCGATCATGCTATCTGGCTGGAAGCGACCGTTCCGGCTGCACAACCGGTACTGACACCGCAATTGGCCTACCTGCTCAACCATATCCTTAGTGACGAAACCGTTCGCTGGCCCTCGCTAGGACATCCCAACTCGTTTGAAATCGGCCGCCCGGTGGGTGCAAAAACTGGCAATACACTGAATGGCCTGGAAGCTTGGGCTGTAGGCTACACCCCATACCGGGTAGTGACTGTTTGGTCAGGATCGCGCGCTGAGATTGACTCGCGCATTTCGCCACGTCTTCCAGCCGGTTTGTGGCATGCCCTGATGCAAACTGCCTCGCGTGATCTGCCGCCTGAAGGTTGGAATGCGCCAGCAGGCATCACCCAGATAGATGTTTGTGATCCCTCTGGCCTATTGCCTACTGCGGACTGTCCAACCATAGTGCGCGAAGTGTTTTCCAACGGCAGCGAACCGATCCAAACAGATAACTTGTACCGCGTTTACGAGATCAACCGTGAAACTGGTTACTTGGCAACAGTTTTTACCCCGCCGCAACTGGTGGAAGAACGGGTCTTTATGGCTTTCCCACCCGAGGCACGTGACTGGGCTGAAGCCAACGGTTTTTCAACGCCGCCCGATTCTTACGATGCCATTCAACCCATGATCATCAACCCGGATGTGTCTATCACAAGCCCGGCGATGTTTGCGGACGTACGTGGTGAGATCGAGATTATCGGCACGGCTATTGGCTCTAATCTGGACTACTACCGCATTCTGATTGGCCAGGGACTCAACCCTGAGAATTGGATACAGGTTGGTGATGATTTTGGGACGCTGGTACCTGATGGGACCCTGGCAATTTGGGATACGAGCGATCTAAACGGTTTGTATGCTGTGCAACTGCAGGCTGTGCGCACCGACCAATTGGTAGACACTGCCGTAATCCAAGTGACGGTAGATAACACCCAACCAGATGTGCGCATAACCTATCCCCTGGATGAAGACCAGTTGAATTTTTCCAGCAATCGCCAGATCACCTTCCAGGCCCAAGCCAGAGACAACCTATCATTGGCAGTTGTGGAATTTTATGTAAATGGGAAATTGATAAATACTTTGGAAGAGGCCCCTTTCGCCCTAACTTGGAACTCCCACCGTGGTGAACACCGTTTACTGGTGCTGGCGCGTGACCGAGCGGGTAATGAGAATGAGGAAGAGATTCGGTTTGTAGTGGAATAAAGATTCTCTTTCACTGCGAAGTGCGCGTCAATGATATCCAGCAGATCCAAGATCAACTCCTATAAATCACCGCGGTTGGGGAACCAGAAAACCAGACATTTTTCACTCCTGTTGGATCATCGTCAGCTATGATGGCCTATCTTTTTTCTTTTTTTGCAACTTACGCAGAATTTCCAAAAACATTTCACGATCATACAGATCGATCGGCTTGCCCTCTGCCCATGCCATAGCCTGACGGGAAAATCTCCCACTGGTGACAATCGAGGCGCGGTGTGCTTTTTCGTGCAGCAATGTGCCGTACAGGTCGCGTACTACTGGCTCACCCACACTGCCCTTGTAGCGTTTGCACTGCACCACCCACTTCTCGCCATTTCCCGCACTAACGCGTACGTCCACGCCGTGATCGCCGGTTTTTCCGGCTATTTTGGCGCGGTGTCCCTGACGGCGGAAGGTTTCAGTTACCAGTTCCTCGAACTCACCCGGCGAAAGTGCTTGCAAGGCGTTTATCTCGCGCACCTTCTCGAAATCTCTGCGGCGCTTTAACGAAGCAAAGTAAATGATTATCAGCCATATCGAAATAATCACTGTTCCCACTCCCCAGAAGAGTTGTGAATTGAGCGGCTCAGAAATTAAGAAAAAAGGCTCTCTCCCAAAAAAGAGCAAACCCAACCACATGGCAGCAAGGATTATCCAAAAAACGACTATGTTTCTGAACATATATCCCATCCATTGTAAAAACTTCTGTCTTCGCTTGCGATTTAAAATTCCCTGTAGCGCAGCCACGAACATAAATGGCCAAAAGCCAACAAGGATACTTGCGATTAAGATGAAAAAATCTGGTAGACCTGACATAATCCTCTCCTAAAAAAGATGACATTAATTTTAGCACAAATGTGCGAGTTATCAACTCTTGCGTTACAATTGCTTTGTGAATCCCAAAAGGCCTTCCTTAGCAGATAAGCTCAAGTCGTTGGGCGTTAAAGTTGGCACAGTTAATGTCCCTGCCGCAAAGAATAAGACTGGAATACCAATTCAGGATGTGGTAGACGGTCAATTTGTCTCGACTCGACGCGGTGAAGCCTTTATTCACGAAGAGATTTACGACGCAAACTATCGTCATGGTTGGGCGCCGCTCGAAACCGACGTCCCCCTCGATCTGATGGCCGCCTGGGCCAAGGACGCTCGTCTGCTTGAGATGCCATTGGAAGAGTTCGCCTTTCTGGATACGGAGACCTCCGGCATGGCTGGTGGCACTGGAACATATGCCTTTTTGATCGGGGCAGGACGCTTTGAGCGTAGCGCATCAGGCCGCAGCTTTCACCTGCTTCAGTTCTTCATGCGTGACCCCGGAGAAGAACCAGCCCTTCTTGAAGCTCTGGCCGATTTCCTGGCCCCGTGCGAAGCACTGGTAACCTACAATGGCAAAGCCTTTGATACGCCGCTGCTCAGGACCCGCTACACCCTGCACGACATCCCCATCCCATTTGATGGCTATGCCCACGTCGACTTGCTACATCTAGCTCGCCGTCTGTGGCGTGATCGTTTACCATCCCGCACGCTTAAATTTATCGAAGAATACTTATTGGACGCACCCCGCACCAGCGAAGAAGTGCCCGGTTATGAAATTCCCTGGTTATACTTTGATTACCTACGTTCAGGCGATGCCAGTGAGATGAAAGGTGTCTTTTACCACAACGCTATGGATATCGTTGCCCTGGCGGCTTTATTCAGTCATGCCGCTAACATGCTGCATGACCCATTCGATGAGCGCATCCAGCATGGATTGGATGTCATTGCATTGGCGAAGCTGCACGAAGACCTTGATCAATGGGATATGGCAGCCCGTCTCTATGAACGGGGTTTGGAAATGGATCTAGGTGAAGAAGATTTCTGGAAAGCAGTACGCAGACATTCGGTCCTGCAAAAGAGACGCGGGGACTTGAGTGAAGCTGTGCGTTGGTGGGAGCAGGCTGCGGCGCAGGGTCATGTCTACGCTCACGTGGAATTAGCCAAATATCATGAGCACCGGGTACGAGATTATCCGAAAGCAAAGAGATGGACTAAGGGGGCATTGGAGATCGTCAATTCTGACCGTGAAATGCCAGCCTATCATCGTGAGCACTGGGGTGCTGAATTGGAACATCGCCTTAAGCGCCTGGAAGGGAAATTGAAAAACAAACCTGTTAAGCGAAAAAAACACGTATAATTTGTACAGGCTTAACAATTATGTGGAAGGAGGAAGAATAAATGGAAATTACACTTTCAGTTGAACAGGGAAAAGTACCTGTAAATGTGATTCATCTCAATGGTGATCTAGATGCCTCGAGCTATCTGGAACTGGTTAGTGCAGCGCAAAAATTGTATGACGGCGGCGTTCAAAGCGTGCTGCTAGACCTGACCAATTTGGCTTTTATCAGCAGCGCTGGGCTAGCATCCCTGCACATCATTGCAAAAATGTTCCGTGGCGAAAAATCCGACTCAGAAGATGGCTGGGGCACCTACAAGGAAATCGACCGTGACCGTGATAGCGGCATGCAAAGTCATGTCAAGTTGCTCAACCCCTCGTCTGAAGTTGACAATGTGCTGGATACGGTTGGATTCAAGCAATTCTTTGAGGTCTTTTCTGAACTAAATGAAGCAGTACAATCTTTTTAACCTTGTAACTATTATGGATGTTGAACATCTAAAGGGATATTTATAATTAGAGGTTTATGTTATGTCAAGACGAAGAAATCCTCGACGCCGTAGAAATTATCGTTCCAGTATGGGTGGGATCTTGCACCGACCAACTGTACAGATCGGTATCCTGGTAGTGGTCGCCGTGTTTATCTTCCTGCTTGCCTCGCTGGGCGGTGAGCAAAGCAGCAACACAAATAACTTGCCGGCTTTCGTGGGTGTAGATGAAGCTTATCAAATGTACCAGGATGGCACCTTTGTGCTTGATGTGCGCACACCCGAAGAATGGAACGAGTACCATGCACCGAATACAACGTTGATCCCGCTGGATGAACTGGCCACGCGCGCGGACGAACTGCCTAAAGATCAACCCATCGTGGTGGTCTGCCGCTCCGGCAACCGCAGCCAAACTGGACGTGATATCTTGCGAAGCGCCGGATTCAATGCCATCAGCATGAACGGCGGTTTGAACGAGTGGCGCAATAGCGGTTATCCTATCGTCAGCGGGCCGTAAAACCAAAACCATCATACATAAAAGTAGCGCACGTAACTCCCGCGCTACTTTTTGTAGTTCCTCGAAATTATTTCCCTTTCCCAGTACCTTGCCACAAACGCACAGAGGAAGCTGGATCACATTCGCTTATCAGGCTGCATCCCCCGCAGCCATCATTGCAAGATTGATAGGATTGAATGTGCCCGGTTTGAACCAGGTGCATGAGCAAGGTTTCTACCATTTTGGGGCTGGTGTCCAACCGTGAGGCCAGCGTTCCAGTTTCAAGCGGGCCGCCGATACGTATCTCAGCTAATAATTTCTCTAACATGATCAGAGTCCCATCCAGGTTGCCAGGTTGTATGTAACGCTACCACCGGCAATCGAAAGCCCGAGCAGCAAGAACACACTCAAGAATGTCCAGCGCAAGGAGTTTGTTTCCTGCTTAGTGACCGCTACCGTTGCCATACAAGGGATAAAGAGCATTGTCACGACCAGAAAAGAAAGGGCAGTTGCAGTTGAAAATGTGGAAGCCAACGTAGCAGCTAAACCAGCATCAGAGGCACTGCTGAAGAGCACACCAAGTGTAGCGATGGCATTTTCTTTAGCTGGGAAGCTGGTGATCAACGCCACTGTTAATCGCCAGTCAAAGCCCATCCAGCGCCCCACTGGTTCAAGCAATTGGCCAAATTGAGCCAGGTAACTGGTGTTCAAATCTCCGTTGGGCAGGAAGGACAAAATCCAGACCAAAATGGACATTGCCAGAATGGCAGTTCCAGCTTTTTTGACAAAGGATATCGAGCGTTGCCAAACCAGCAAACCAATCGTGCGCGTGTTGGGTATATGGTAGAGTGGCATCTCCATGATGAAGGCTGAGCGTTCCCCTTTGAAAATTGCCAGGTTGAGTAACATGCCACTGACAACCAATACCAACAATGAAAACAGCACTAAGCTCCAGGAAACCCACATCGCATTTGCACCAAAGAAGATCGGTGCGATGAAGGTGACAACAACCATGCGTGCCGTGCAGGGGATCAATGGAGCGATCATTATCGTAAGCAAACGAGCAGGCCAAGAGTCGATCACGCGCGCTCCCATCACTGCAGGAACATTGCAGCCAAAGCCCAGAAAAAGCGGCAAGAAGGATTTTCCGTGTAGACCCATCAGATGCATCAGGTTATCCATTACATAAGCCGCACGGGCCATGTAGCCCATATCTTCTAACAATGCGAAAGTGGCAAAGAAGATGACCAAGATAGGCAGGAAGGTAATAACCGAGCCAACTCCGCCAATCATCCCGTCCACAATGATGCCATGCAACCAAATAGGAGCGTTTGCCAGAGCGCCGCTGGCTAACTTAGCGATAGGGCTAATGACGGCTGTATCCAGCCAGTCCTGAATAGGAGCACCGATCGTGAAGGTCAGCCAGAACATCATACCCAGAATTCCGAACAGTATGACCAAACCCCAAACAGGGTGTGTTGCCCAGCGGTCAAGTCGCTCGGTCAGACTGATCTGTCCAATCTTTGGATGGGTCACAGCCGCCCGGATCATGCGTCCGATCCATTCGTAACGTCCAGAAGCGACTGCTAAAAAAGCGTCGTCATGAGCACGTAATATGTCTCCAACCTGGGACCAGGTTTGAGCGGGGAGAAGAGACCCCATTTTGTTAGAAATTTCAGGGTCGCCTTCGAGCAGTTTTAGCGCTATCCAGGAAACGGGGTATGGCTCGGGGACATAATCCTTGATCAGGTTTTCGATGGTATTCAATTCGTTCTGATGGTCAGCTCGGATTTCGGGCAGGCGGGGATTGATCACTCGTTTACCGTTAATTACTTCCCGAAGTATTGCCAGTAGGTCACGTACACCTTCGGCTTTTGAGGCTGTCATGGGAACCACAGGAACCCCTAAAGCTGTTTCCAGAACGTCGGACTCAATCTCGACCCCTTCCTGTTTAGCAACATCCATCATATTCAAGGCAACAATGACGGGCGCATCCAGTGCGACCAATTCTGCCACCAGGTACAGGCTTCGCTCGAGATTGGCAGCACTTACAACTGCAATCACAACTGTGGGGCGTTCCTGCAGAACGAACTCACGGGCAATGACTTCTTCGGGAGAATTAGCGGTTAAGCTGTAAGTGCCAGGCAGGTCAACCAGATGAAACTCGCGGTTGTCCATTACAAAGCTGCCTTCTCGGCGCTCTACCGTTTTACCAGGCCAATTACCGACATGCTGGTTGAGTCCAGTTAACAAGTTGAAGATAGTTGACTTACCCATATTGGGCTGTCCTGCTAGCGCAATTATGGGTTCATCATGATGTGTTACCGATAAATCAGTTTTTACAGGGGAGGGGAGACTATCACTCATTAGTCTGATCCTTGGACAATGATTTTCTGAGCTTCACCGCGCCCAAGTGCCACTCGGCTGCCACGCACAGTTACAATCAAAGGTCCGCGACCATAATTTTGTATAACATTAATTTGAGCACCGGGCGTGAAGCCAAGTGAAGTCAGGCGGTTGTATACAGCTCGCCCACCTTTGAAGGATAGTACAGTCGCTTGTTCCCCTTTGATGAGGTCAGTCAGTATTTTATGGGTCGACATTTGTACTCCTCGAGAGAATGCTACAATGGGATACTAGTGTTAGCTTTTTATTATATACTAATATTTATTATTAGTGTATACTTATTATCAGGCGTGTGCAATGACAAATATCACAAATTTGGATAATAATACTGATATTTCCGATCTGACTTCCACTATCCAGGATTATCTGTCCTTGATCTATGTTATGGAACGGGATAAAGAACCTGTAGTAGGCGCACAACTTGCTTACCTGTTGGAAGTCACCCCTCCGACGGTCACCAATACCCTTAAACGGATGACACGCGATGGTCTGATCACAATGGACAAAGATGGTACCCACCTAACAAACATGGGTTGGGATGCAGCCCGAACAGTTATGCGGCGTCACATGTTGATGGAATGGATGATGCTCAAAACCCTGCCATGGTCTAAGCTGCATGAGGAAGCGCATAATCTCGAGCACGCGATTTCGTCCATGGCCGAATCGGCGTTAATCGAGCAACTGGGGAATCCAGAAATCTGCCCGCACGGCAACCCACTTCCGGGATTCGAAAAAACTGTGGATGATTGGAAGCCATTAACCGACCTCTCTGTCGGGCAGAAGGTGATCATCCGCCGCATTCACGAACTGGCTGAAGAGAATACCTCCTTGTTAAGTTTCCTGGAAGAAAAAAAAATCATGCCTGAGACTGAAGCGATTGTGATCGATGTGTTGCCATTCAATGAAACCATCACGATCGAGGTAGCTGGCCAGCCTGTAACTTTAGGAAATGTGGCCGCAAAGTATATTTTTGTTGAGTTAAAAGAATAATTGAACCATAATATTCCAAACAGAACACCCTCTGCATAAAATCGAGCTTGCAGGGGGTGAATTCTTGGATATTTTCAAGGAGACAGAATGATCTTCCGCAAGATACTCCTCATAATTTTAATGACAAGCTTGCTACTTGCGGCTTGTGATGATGCACCTGCATTCACTGGTGAAGGATTGAAAGTAGTCGCATCCACAACCATCGTTGGCGATGTGGTAACTCAGGTGGGCGGTGAATTGATCGATCTGACCGTGTTGTTCTCCCCGGGTACAGACCCGCACACTTTTGAACCGCGCCCTCAAGATATTGCTGCCATAAGCGATGCCGATATGGTCATTATCCATGGCCTCGATTTGGAAGAAACACTCGAATCAACGCTGGATGCTAATGTGAATGGCGTACTCATCCATGCGGCAGAAGGGATCGATGTACTAGCGTCTGCAGGCGATGATCACCAAGAAGAAGGTCATGCTGGCGAGGAAGAACAGGCTCATGGGGGCAATGACCCACACACCTGGACCAATCCAAATAACGTCATAATCTGGACGGGTAACATCGCCACTGCATTATCCAAAGCTGATCCCGCTAGTGCGGCCATGTACCAGGCAAATGCCGATGCCTACATCGAAGAACTGCGCGAACTCGATACTTGGATCCGCACCCAGGTGGATTTCCTCCCTGCTGAGAAACGGAAACTGGTGACCGACCATGCATCATTTGGGTATTTCGCCGAAGAATATGGCTTTGAACAAGTTGGATTGGTTGTTGCCGCCTCGAGCACAAATGCGTCTCCTTCTGCACGGGAGTTGGCTGAACTGATCGATGCTATCAATAAGAATGATGTTCCAGCCATCTTTGTGGGGACGACTGTCAACCCGGTCTTAACCGAACAGGTAGCACAAGATACGGGCGTGAAGGTTGTATTTATTTTCACTGGGTCGTTATCTGAGAGTGGTGGAGAGGCTGAGAGTTATTTGGAGTTCATGCGCTATAATGTCAGCGCGATTGTAGAAGCATTGAAATAACCTCACCCATCCCCTCCCGGCCTTTGGCCTTCCTCTCCTTCCCTTTACTGCTAGGAGAGGGAAGGAGAGGGTCAGAGTGGGGTAGGGAGAGGTAAGAAGAAAACATGTACCCCCATAGCCATCACAAAGACGATCAACCAATTCTTGACGCGCGTAAGCTTTCCGCACACTATAACGGGCGTATTGCATTGGAAAATATCACCTTCCATTTGCATGCCGGAGAACGGATTGCAGTTGTCGGGCCAAATGGTGCAGGCAAAAGCACGCTGTTTAAGGTGGTAGCGGGGGTGTTGCAGCCCTCCGGTGGTGAGGTGAATGTCTTTGGCTCCACGCCGCGCAAACATGTTTGTATCGCCTACATTCCCCAGCGCAGCCAGGTGGACTGGAACTTTCCGGTCAGCGTGGCGGATGTGGTCATGATGGGACGTATTGCACATCTTGGTCTGCTTGGCTGGCCCAAAAAACGAGATTGGGATTTTGTGCACGAAACGCTCAGGATCGTTGAACTAGGCGATCTTGCGAAACGTCAAATCAGCGAACTCTCTGGTGGACAACAGCAACGCATGTTTATTGCCCGCGCATTGGCACAGGAAGCTGAATTGATGCTGATGGACGAGCCGCTCACTGGTTTGGACTCACCTTCGCAGGAAACTATCCTATCCCTATTGGACGAATTGCAGTATCAAAAAGTGACCGTTATGGTCGCCACCCACGACTTGGATCAGGCGGCTGAACACTTTGACCGCATCATGCTGCTAAATCGTAGTTTAATCGGATTTGGAGAAGCCGACGTCGTTCTGCAAACTGATAAATTGCTTCAGGCCTACAGCGGTCGCGTGCACTCTCTGGATGGAGAAATGATTCTCGCTGCGGATGATTGCTGCGGTGATGAGGATGAACATGACAACCATCATTAATTGGATGCTGGAGCCTTTCACCTATGCATTCATGCAGCGTGGTCTAGCTGCCGCAGTTCTGGTTGGTATCGTCTGCGCGGTGGTTGGCACCTATGTCGTTCTGCGCGGAATGGCCTTTTTCGGCGATGCCTTGGCGCATACGATTTTACCTGGAGTAGCGTTAGGGTATCTCATCAGCGGAGGCGCGCGTGAAACGCTCTTTTGGTGGGCATTGGGAACGGCTGTCATCGCTGCACTGGGGATAGGGGCGATCAGCAAACAGGCCCAGGTCAAGGAAGATACGGCTATCGGTATCATTTTCGCTGGCATGTTCGCACTGGGAATCGCATTAATCTCCACCGTGCGCAGTTATGCCGTGGACTTGAGCCACTTCCTTTTTGGGGATGTGTTGGGCGTCTCGACCCATAGCCTATGGCTGATTCTGATCTTCGGCGGGATCGTACTCTTGACCATCGCCGCTTTCTATAAGGAATTCCTGACCCTGTCCTTTGATCCCATTCTGGCCGTAACAATGCGTTTACCAGTTGGATTGCTAGAGAACCTGTTGCTTGCGCTCATCGCTGTGACGATTGCGGTCTCGCTGCAAACTGTCGGTGTGGCGCTGATGGTTGCCATGTTGGTCACGCCTGCCGCGACGGCTTACTTGCTGACCCATCGCTTACCGGTCATGATGGCATTGGCTTCAATTTTCGCTTCACTATCAGGGGTGATTGGGCTATATATCTCGTTTTATCTGAGCATTGCTTCCGGCGCAGCCATCGTATTGACTGCGACTGCTTTCTTCTTATTCGTCCTTATCGGAAAACAACTGCGCAAAGCTATGTCGCCTGCCTAAAATATAGGCGCGATATAGACCCATCCTAAAAGCAAATTAACTGGGGGAGTACTGGAACTGGCCTCATACACAGAAGCGAATCTCTCAATTTTTTTCTGCAACCTTTCTATACAACTTCCGTAAATACTCTCAGGCGTAAATATTTGGAGTAGATCTATGTCTGAAAATAATATCATTATCGATCTTCGGGATGTTAATAAAACGTTCGATGGGCCAGCAGGCCCCATCCAGGCCTTGAAAGAAGTTTCTCTCAAGGTTTATCCAGGCGAATTTGTGGGGGTGCGCGGCCCATCCGGGAGCGGTAAATCGACCTTGATAAATATGATTACAGGAATCGATCGCCCCACTCGTGGGGATGTTCACGTTACCGGAGCGCGTCTCAATGACTTGGATGAAAACCAGCTTGCCCGCTGGCGCGGCAAGAATGTGGGCGTCATCTTCCAATTCTTCCAGTTGCTTCCCACCCTGACGGTGATGGAGAACATCATTCTACCGATGGAATGTTGCCGCGTGTGGAAACCGCGCGAACGACCCGAAAGAGCCATGCATCTGCTCGAGCAGGTTGGGTTGAGCGACCAGGCTCATAAACTGCCCAACACCCTCTCCGGCGGGCAGCAGCAACGGGCTGCTATTGCGCGTGCACTGGCTAACGACCCTGCTTTGATCATGGGCGATGAGCCCACTGGCAACCTAGACAGCAAATCTGCCGACAAAGTCTTTTATCTATTCGAAGACTTCGTCAAGCGGGGGAAAACTTTCATGATGGTCACCCACAATCTGGATCTGGCCAGCCGCATCCCGCGTGTGGTAGAAGTCCTGGACGGGGATTTGTTCGATAACGGGAACGGCCATAAATGAAAATGTCGTTCCGGAAAGTCTGGCGTGATCTGTGGCTAAACAAAGGTCGCACGTTAATGGTGATCATGAGCATCTCGGTGGGGGTCATGGCAGTCGGGATGGTCGTATCAGGCAATTCACTCGTGATCGGGCAAATGGCCGGGTCGCATGTCGAGAGCAATCCATCCCACGGACTTTTATATCTGGCTGGTCTCATAGATGAAGATACCATCCGGAGTTTGGAGCGCATTCCAAGCGTGGAAGATATTGAGGGCTTCGCAGATTCCAGTGTCCATTGGAAAACGTCGCTGGATGCGGAATGGGAAGATGGTCACATCGTTTCTTACGCAGACCTTGAGAATCAAACCTATGACCGGATGACCTTGAAAGACGGCGCCTGGCCTGGGAGCAAAACCATTGGGGTAGAGGCCGCTCATATTGACTCTTATAGTGCTCCCGGGATTGGGGGAACGGTTTATT
>CAZCPP010000059.1:0-7732 GCA_964500655.1 uncultured Anaerolineaceae bacterium
GGGCTTTTTTTTCAAAGGCATCTCCTTGACCGATTCGGCGGCGTAGAATCCGGGAGGTATAAACACCTTATTGAAGCTGCAAAATTACCGAATCCATTGCAAACAACGAACCATCGGCGATATTCATATCTTCAACTGTGATGCGAACGGTCGTGTTTGTTAAAATATTTCCCAGGTCAATCGCTTTTTCAAAAGTACCCGGTACACCCAGATCAGGTGCATCCACATTGACTGGTCCAGCCGAGAGTTCTACTCCTCCTAAATCATACACGCGGTAGATCAGGTTGTTCTCAAAAGGTGCGATTGTTATCTTCCCTTTTACTCGGATAACTCCTGAGACTTGTATCCCTTCTACCGGCGCCTCGATCGTGATCGCCCGCGGATCGCCGGCTGGCGTCAGTGTAGTGTAGTTGGTCAGGATCAGGTTGACGCCGTTGAGTAAGTAATACCGGGATGTCTCTAAGGATGGGCAACACGAAGGGTCGTCTCGATCATGGATGACCGCATCCACAAAGGCTCGACCATCTTCCACTGCTATCGAATTAATCATCGGGCGATCGTCTAAGAAAATCGAGGTGAGGAAGATCGCTTCATCATTTATATATTGGTAGACTACAAGGAAAACAAAAGTTCCTGAACCACCATAATTCTCCGTAACAATTGCAATGGCTTCATTTTCTCCATCAGAATTCAAATCACCGCGAGCAATAAAGTCTGTTACGATAACAGAAAAATAATTATCGCTGCCAGGCGATCCCTCCTGATAGCGCCCGTCGGTCAACCGGACAACACGAATTTGGTCTAACAAACCTAGTTGGTATTCAGCATTGCGAACCTGCTCGGGAGAAATACCGGGCATATCCGGTTCAGGGGTTGGCTTTTGGGTCGTGGGGGCGGCAGCAGAATCTGTAGCAAGCCCGGGTGTAGACTGATTCGTGGGAACAGGTTGTGAGCCGGTGCAAGCTCCTAAGAATACCAGACCAATCAGGGAGATAATAAATCCCAATTTCGTCATTTATTGATCCAGCAGGATCCAGGTTTTCCCCCCATCTGTCGTTTTGTACAAGCCGCGCAGACCCGTTTCCTCGTATGTCCAGATCCAGCCAGTGTGTGTGTTTACAAAATCCATACCAGCAAATGATTCACCAAACAACACATCCGAAGAAACACTCGTCCAGGTTTGGGCGCCATCTTCTGTGAAGAAGAATTGTTCACCCGTCCAGAAAAAACCATCTGATGCGGAGACAAAATCAACACTGCCGGAGCCGGGCATCAAGCTGACAAATTCCCAAGTTACACCACCATCCTGTGTAACATAGAAACCGGTGCGGAAGTTTTCACCCATAAAGCGAAAGGTCAAAATAGCTTCCTTCGGCGAGAAAAATACTGGGGGGCTATCGACCGCAATGTCGTTGCCCTGCGTGCCAGGCGGGGGAGTGATAGTTTGCGGACTCCAGGTATTGCCACCATCAACTGTTTTATAAAAATAGAAAGTTTCGGGTGCGTAGGTAACTCCACCCACCCAGGCCGTGTTTTCATCCAGCGGGGTAAAAGCCGTCTTCAGGCCGCCCAATGGCAAACTGTCACTACCGGCAATCTCACCGGGTTCATGCGAAAAAGTTTCCGTCCAGGTGACGCCACTGTCGCTGGTTCGAAGGATCGCCACACCCATGCTGCCTGCACCGGCGCCGAGATCCAGTAACATCCATCCGTGGTTTTCATCCACAAAATCGAGCTGTCCCATACTGCTGAATGGGACGGGGACAGGATTCCAAGTGATACCGCCGTCACTGGTGCGATACAGCGTTCCAGAACCTACCGGATCGTCCGCATCTGATATCAGGACCCAGGCCTGCGAGGCATTTAAGAAAGCACTGGCAACACCGTAACCGAATACCGTTTCTCCTCGTGGTGAAAGGTTATACCAGGTATAGCCGCCATCTGTGGTACGTAGGATGGCATCTTCGGCGATGGCCCAGCCATCCAGTTCGTTGAACATATGCAAGGATATAATG
This sequence comes from uncultured Anaerolineaceae bacterium, assembly GCA_964500655.1. Taxonomy (GTDB): domain Bacteria; phylum Chloroflexota; class Anaerolineae; order Anaerolineales; family Villigracilaceae; genus JAABUE01. The sequence goes on from CAZCPP010000059.1 coordinate 2,016, forward strand.
CCCGGTGAAGATACCACTGGAGCTGGGAGGGTGGGAGGCAAAGGCGTATCATTTGGATAAGGTGCAGGCGTATCAATCGCGGGTAACACTTCCGAAGGGTATGCTGATTCGGCCTGAGTTTGCAGTGGGCTCTCACAAGCAATCAAAAACAGCAAAAAAACAGGTAAGAGCTGGGAAAATTTCATCTGCCTAATGTTTCCTTTCTCATTGCATAGTAAGGGTAGACAGAATTGCTTCAAATTTTTGCAGCAGGGTGGCACGATCAAATTCTTCGACAGTGCCAGGAGTGTAATTGCCAATGTTCCCGGAATGCATAAAAAAGACCATTTCGTAGCATACGCTGTTATAGAAAGTACGGTAGATGACCTGGTCATAAATATTGCCTGCACCAGCATCACCAGTCTCAATATGAGTAAAGTCAAAATTATTGATTGTCTTCTGTCCCTTAATCGTCTCAATCCGGTCAGTCGGTTGAGAGCAAGCGTCAGCAGTTTGAGCATCTTCCATTTCACCAAAAAGAAAATATGCCTCCCCCAGATTGGTTTTTGGGCTATAAAAATCCAGGTTAATGAACATCAACGCCAGAGAAGGTACACCTTGATAGGCACCAACAGGGAATTCGCTTATGGGCGCAAATTCGTCCGAGTAGCGCAACGCAAGGGACCGTTTAGAATCTAGGTAGTCAAAATATTGATAAGTTTGCCCCGGAGGGTTGATTGCCACACGTAAGGTGAAATCTCCTGTAGCTTGGGCTTTGACGGTGATGAAATAATCCTGAGTATCAGGCAAAGCACCTCGCCAGAAGGGACGCTCGTAGTTCGGATTAGTCAAGAGTCCCATTTCATCCGCAACTTCGACGATGAAAGGCCAACTCTGTTTCACAGAGACGCTCATCATCTGGCCTTTCATAGCGGAAAGCACGTATTGTTTCGAGCTGCCTTTTTCCAGATGTGTACCGATCTCCACCCACGTGCCATTCGATGGGAACTGAATGCGATTTTCATCAGTCACTGGGCTGTCCGCAGTGGGCGGTGAAGGTTCTTCAAGTACCTCTGGGGATGCAAGCGGTATGGGAGCCGGCGTGTCTGTAGCGGGTAACGGCTCAATTGGTGGAGCAACTTCAGGTTCCGGTTGAGTACATCCGCCAAAATAACAGGACAGGGTGGTAAACACTAATACAGTAAGCGCATATTTCCATTGCATGGCAAGTCTCCTTTCTTAGACGTTGCGCACAAATTGACTGTTCCCATCCTAAAGCACATCCGCCAAATTGATACCCCGGTCAGCGGCGCGTTCTACACCCCATTCCTTGATAGTCTTAGGCGGCAGGACGACGTCTTCTTCAGGCCGATAAACCATTCCCAGCGCCTCGTCGGGACATTGTGGCACACACACACCGCAACCCACGCAGCGCACCGAATTGACTTGCACGATCGCATCCTCGCTCATCGCCAGCGCATCGAACTGACAATAGTCCAGGCAAGTTTCGCAGCCGTTGCATTCCATTTCATCCACTTGATTGACGAAAGACGAGCGCGCAACTACATTAGCAATCCCTACTTCCGCCATGCCGCGCAGAATTCCGCACGAACAAGTACAGCAGTTACAAATGTAATGCACCCCCTTTTGATTGTTGCCGACGGTGTGCACCAACCCGGCATCTGCAGCACGCTGTAAGGTTTCCAGCGCTTCTTCCTTGCTCAAGGCGCGGATTTCCTCTTTGTTGTTGAAGACATCTGGAGCATTGCTAAGAGCCATACATACATCCAGCGGATGTTCACATGCATCGCCGATCAATTCCTTTTGCTTGCGACAAATGCAATCCAGAACTCCCCAGGCCTGTGCGTTGTTGACCAAATCGGATGCGTTCTCGTGCGGGCGGATTTCCAAGTCTACTTTGATACTCTCATTGACAGGAATAACGCGATGCACCTGCGGCTTCACCCGTAGCACATCTACAAAGGCCTGCTTGTAATAATCTTCGAAAAGAGTCGCCAACTCTTCATCAATTTTCCCTGCCTGCATCTCATACACGCCGACGATAAACGGCATCAAGCAATAGCCCAAGCCTGCTTCCGCTCGCCCGGCTGTAATCAATCCCTTACGCGCCATCCCTTTCAGCATCTTGCGAACTTCAGCAGTTTCGCGCCCCAGACGTTTGGCAATTTGTTCAGGTACTTCTTTTGTCATTCTCAATTGAGAGGTTAGTTCTGCTTCATCGGGTGTATATAGCTTGGCCAGCAAACGCAATTCTGCACCATCATCCGTTGGTGGAAAGCCATTTGGTAATGCATCCAGGCGTTCAGCCAGTTTTTTATATGCTTCTTGAGACGACATTCGAGACCTCCATTATGTCCATATCCGTTGGGGAGAAAAGTCTAATTTATCCATTCTACAATCGTCGCTTCACCCTGACCAACACCTATGCATAGCGTTGCTAGGCCATATTTTACATTTCCGCGACGTTTCATTTCATACAACAATGTCGTCAAAATGCGCGCTCCCGTGCAACCCAAGGGATGTCCGAGCGCAATCGCACCGCCATTGACATTAACTATTTCAGGATCAAGCCCCAGTTCCTTGATGACCGCTAGGGATTGCACAGCAAAGGCTTCATTTAATTCAATCAAGCCGATATCTTTCAACTTTAATCCAGCGCGATCCAGGGCTTTGCGCGTGGCATTAACCGGTCCAATTCCCATGATCCGTGGTGGGACACCCGCTACTGCCGAAGCTACCACGCGCGCAAGTGGTTTGAGACCCAATTCTTTAGCTTTATCTTCGCTCATAACAAGTATCGCTGAGGCGCCATCATTCAACCCGGATGAGTTCCCGGCTGTGACCGTGCCGCCTTCCTTCTTGAAAGCTGGGCGTAATCTACCCAGTGCTTCCATGGTTGAATCTCTGCGCGGACGCTCGTCAGTATCTACGATTTTCGGATCACCTTTGCGTTGTGGAATGCTAACAGGGACGATCTCCTCGGCAAACTTGCCACTGTCAATTGCGGCAATGGCACGCTGATTTGAACGCAATGCAAAGGCATCTTGCTCTTCACGTGTAATCTCGGACATCATCTCGGCGATATTCTCAGCTGTCTCACCCATGGATTCATTTTTGTACATCTCTATCATCTTCTGGTTGGGATAACGCCAACCCAGAGCAGTGTTCCAGGCCGTCAAATTTCCCCATGGATATGCGCTTTCAGCTTTGGGAACTGAATACGGCGCACGTGACATTGATTCCACGCCACCCGCGATGAATACATCTCCTTCTTCAGCTTTGATTGCGCGCGCCGCTTGATTAACAGCGTTCAAGCCCGAAGCGCATAACCGATTTAAGGTTATTGCGGCGACCTCTACGGGCAATCCGGCCAGCAGCGTAGCCATGCGCGCCACATTGCGATTATCTTCCCCGGCCTGATTGGCGCAGCCAAAGTAGACTTCCTCTACCAGAGCGGGATCAAATTTGTTTCTTTCGACGATGGTCTTGATAACGAGAGCAGCCATATCGTCTGGACGAACCGGAGCAAGTACTCCTCCCAGGGCTCCAATCGGCGTGCGGATAGCGTCAACAATAACAGGTATGGACATGGTTCCTCCGTGTGAATCTTCAGTGTGAAGTGGTTATGAATTCATTCTACCATCAGGACGGCATCGCGGTATGTACTGGTTCATCAGGAATCGCCGCGAAAAAGTTCAAAAAACTGGGATGAGGTATGCATCCTCATTTTTTGAGTAGATACGATCAAAACTTTAAATATCAGCGTTGATCCATGTTCTATTTTAGTTGATCCGAACAGTTGCAATTCAAATTCCCTCTTGACAATAATTCGTTTTTGATATATAAAGAATGTTATATCAAATATTATATATAAATCTTGTCGCTAGGATAACAGTCATGTCTCTTAAATATACACTACTCGGGTTTCTCAATTACGGCCCCATGACGGGCTACGAACTTAAAAAACATATCGACAACTCAACCCAGTTCTTTTGGCACGCCCGTTTGAGTCAAATCTACCCCACATTAAAACGCTTGGACGAGGATGGCTGGACAGAATCTGAAGTCATGCCCCAGAAAGGCAAACCGGATAAAAAATTCTACGCGATCACTGCAAAAGGGCGCACTGCCCTACTAACTTGGTTGAATGAATTTCCCGGCGAGATTGCGCCTAACAAACAGCCCGCATTACTCAGAATATTCTTCGCTGGTGAGTTGGAAAAAGAAAGCATCCTGACACACCTGCGCTATCAATTATCACTGCGGCAGACACAACTCCAAAAGTATCAAACGGTAACCGCAGCCTATATTGAAAATGTTATCGAAGAGACCGGCTTGGAGCGCGAAGGAGCACTCTGGGAATTAACCCGTCAATTTGGCGAAGAACACGAACGTATGTATATTACCTGGCTGGAACAGGCGATCCAAACAATAGAAGAAAAACTCAACTAAGGAGAATAAAATGTCAAACCAAACTCAAGATTTAAGCCCCAAAAACATTATCCAAGCCATCGAAGGCATGACCTTCAGCATCAATCCCGATGAAGCCAAAGATATAAACGCCACCATTCAATTCCATGTCAGCGGCGAAGGCGGCGGCAACTATTACCTATCTATCGCCGACGGGAAATGTGATTTCTCGGTTGGCACAACCCCCGACCCGACTCTGACGATCAGCACCCCCGCCGATGTCTGGCTGAAGATCGCCCGCAAAGAAATGAACGGCGGCCTGGCACTGATGACCGGCAAATACAAAGCCATCGGCAAAATGCCCTTGCTGATGAAAATGGATAAGATTTTCTCCCGTCAAGCCACAGAAGCGGATTTGGCTAAAAAAGGCTGGCTATAAGATGAAAGTCCTCGCCCTCAACGGCTCCCCCCGCATGAAAACCAGCAGCACCTATCACATGCTCAAGCCCCTGCTCGAAGGCATGGAAGCGGCTGGCGCAGAAACAGAATTGATCCACATCCGCAAGCTCGATCTTGAAGTTTGTATCGGCTGCTACACCTGCTGGGTGCGCACACCCGGCGAGTGCATCCACAAAGATAAAGACAGTATGGTCAGCGCAATGGAAAGCTACAACACCGCCGATCTGGTTATTTTTGGCACACCACTCTACCACTTTAGCATGAGCGGCATCATGAAAACCTTTATCGACCGTACTCTGCCGCGCATCGAACCCTGGCTGATTACCCACCCCGATAACCCCGATGTGACCTTCCACCCTGAGCGTTTCCACAAACCCAATAAGATCATGTTGGTCTCTCCCTGCGGATTCCCGGAATTTGACCATTTTGAGTCACTCGTGGCAACCTTCAGACACATGGCGCGTATGGAACGCTTTGAATATCTAGGCGAAGTTCTGCGTCCTGGAGCGGAGGCCCTCAGTCGTCGTTCGCTGCAAGGTCTCTTTGCGGGATATTACGATATTCTCCGTCAGGCTGGTAAGCAGATCATCCACGACAATCGTATCTCCGAAGAAACGCAAGCTGATCTGCGGGCGGATTTATTTCCCGGCGGAAAACAGGCATTCTACGATATGGCTGGCGCGTACTGGGAACAACAAATGGATCGCTTCAAAGTCCCTGATGAGATGCGGCACACCGTCCCGATTTTGGCGGACGATCTTGATAGCATCCCCTACGCTCCCGCCGGATCGGGCGTGAATTCGGGCGTGCCACGCTCCGAGGGGCGTTATCTCGTCCCCAACGAATAT
>CAZCPP010000059.1:7832-16247 GCA_964500655.1 uncultured Anaerolineaceae bacterium
CGTGAATTCGGGCGTGCCACGCTCCGAGGGGCGTTATCTCGTCCCCAACGAATATATGCTCAACACGATGCTCGGCATGTTCAACCCCCAAGCGATTCCCGGTCTCCGAGCAACGGTGCAGTTCACCTTCACCCCGCCGAAAAACGTAGATTTTGACTTCGGTTCTGCCAACTGGTATATGAATATCAACGATGGAAATTGCTCTCTCCACGAGGGACGCACGGCATTGCCCACCCTCAGCATCACCACTCCTTACGAAGCCTGGTTCGATATTGGCATGGGCACGCTCAACGCTGAATCCGCTTTTGATGATGGTAAATATGATGCCAACGGCTCAATAACCCTTCTCGAGCAATTCTCGACCATTTTCCAACACCCCCAACCCGGAGAAGACGGGATAGTTAACCCCGAATTGGATATGATCATGCTAGGGATGCCCACAGCCTTCAACCCCAAAGCTGCCGGCGATATGGATGCCACCATCCAATTTGTACTGGGCGGCGCGGGCGGCGGGATGTATTATCAGCGCATCCAAAATGGCGAATGTACCGCTCAACGGGGTCCCGCCCTTAACCCCGATCTCACCATCAACGCCCCCGCCGAAGCTTGGCTGGCAATCTCCAAAGGCGAGCTTGATGGACAGCAGGCTTTTATGGAAGCTAAATATCGCGCCACAGGTGATATGAGTATTATGTTGAAAATGGGCGAGTTGTTCAAAGCTACAGGTTTGCCCCCCGCCCCCGTCTCACAACCTGCAACAAAAGAAAAAGAAGAAAAGGAAGAAGAAATGGTAGATATGACCCAACTCAATTGCCACGACACCATCACCGGGATGCCAACCGTTTTCAATGCCGAAGCAGCGGGAGATTTATCCGCTGAGATTCAGTTTGTAGTTGGTGGTGAAGAGCCGGGGGCTTACTATCTGCATATCGAAACCGGAGCCTGTTCCTTTCACGAGGGCGAAGCGGCTTCTCCATCCCTTACGATCAAGACCCCCTCCGAAATCTGGCTAGCAATCAGCCGCGGCGAGATGGACGGTCAGGCTGCCTTCATGGGGCAGAAATATACCGTCGAAGGCGATTTCACCTTGCTGATGAAGTTGAACGATTTATTCAAATGAACCCACTTCTTTCGTTCTTGAAAACGCATTGGTATCTGCTGAGCGGGCGGCTGCACTTCCCCAAGGAACGTGTCGATGAAACCTTCACGCTTGGAGACGATCAGGTGTTCATGATTTTCCGGCAGGTGATTGTTAATCGGCCTAAGGGAGAGCCACCAATGCCAGGCGCGCTCTTCCGGGTGCGCTTCCGGGTCGCTGATATGACTCCCGACCAGAATAAGCGTTTTTCCATATTGCCGATTCCTTTTTTCATCGGACTGCCGGGGTTCCGCTCAAAACTCTGGATGCACGATCATGCCACAGGCGAATCTCAGGGCGTTTATCAATGGGACACTGTGGATAATGCGCAGAATTATGCCAATTCTTTCGCTATGAAGTTCATGACTCGCCGCGCCGAATCGGGATCAATCTCTCACGAAGTGGTTCCAATTTCTCAGGAGTAGCCAAACATGAAGATTCCAGCCAACCTTAGTCTTCGTCAAACCCTCGAGGGGATGCCGCTCACCTTCGACCCCGATGCCGCGTTTGGCTTAAACGTCACCATTCAATTTGACGTCAGCGGCGGAGAACCCGGCGTTTACCATCTCTCCATTGCCGAGGGCGAATGTCATTTTCACACTGGCCCCGCCAAATCGCCGACTCTGACAGTTGCTACTCCCTCCGATGTCTGGCTCAAAATCAGCCGCAGCAAACTCTCCGGGCAGGATGCGCTCATACAGGGCTTATATACCGCCAGCGGCGATCTAAGCCTGATGCTCAAAATGGATGCGCTATTCAAGAGTGCCAGCGACACAAGCTACGAAGCCCCCGCCAGCCAACGTCCTGCCGGACCCATCACCATCCCCGGCATGGCTTGGATGACAATCGCCTTCATCCCCTGGATCCTCCACTGGAGTACCTTCGACATCCCCAACGTTAGACACTGGATCAGCGTTGGGCTGCCGATTTTACTCTCAATAATGATCGTCATCTATCGGCTGACTTTCGAACGCCCGACATGGATGGAATGGGGAACCTTCGGCTTTTTCACCCTTTCGGGCGCGCTGGCTCTCACTGGAAGTGCCGGATACGCTCATTGGGGTTCAATCGTCAGCACTCTCGTCATGGCTGGCTTGTGGCTGAGCAGTTTGCAATTTTCCAAAACCCCGCTCTCTGGCGAATACTCCAAATGGGGTTTCATCAAGGGATTGTGGGGTAACAGCATGTTCATCTATCCCAACGCCGTCATCAGCCTGATGTGGGGCTGGCAATTCATCGCTGCTTCCGCATTGGGTATCGCCGCGCTACTGCTCCCGGAGCAAATGCTAATTCTCACCCTCACCCGCTACCTGCTGCTCGTCCCCGCCTTTATCTTTACCTCCACCTACCAAAAGCGCGCCCCGATTTCCAATCCCAAACTAAGCGATTCTCAACTCCGGTTTTGGGCTGGGATGGGACTCTCAGCAGTTTCTGGATTACTGCTGACCGCCACGATGCCCGGCTTTGACGTGCCATTTTTAGGATGGATCGCGTTGATTCCACTTTTGATGGTACTCACAACCGCGCCCGCCAAACAACATTACGCCCTCGCTCTCCCCTTTGGCTTGCTTCTGTCCATTGGCGTTCATAACTGGTACCCGAACATCTTCCCCCCAGCTCTTGGCTATTTCCTGATTTTCGCAGTGGGAACCTTCTACGCCGGGATGCTTCAACTCGGAAGCTGGCTATACTCCCGATTATCGGGTGGGATTAAGCTGTTGGCATTTCCCGTTGCTTGGTCGGCAATTGAGTTTGTCAAATTCATCGCTCCAATAGTTAATGATTGGTGGTTCGTACTCCTTGCAAAAAGCATGTGGCGATTCCCCCCCGCTCTGCAAATTCTTAGTGTGACAGGTTTCCCCGGACTGTGCTTCTTGGTCATGCTGGCGAATGTGGCGATTATGGGATTAGTGATTAGGAAACTAGGGATTAGGGATCAGGAAATTCCCAAACAAGCGAGCATCACTGCCTTAGTGGTCGTTGCCGCTGCACTGATTTGGGGCGCGCTGAGTATTCCTACCGCGCCCGCCGATACTTTCACCATCGCCGCGCTGACCGATATGGTCGTTCAAGACGAGGCTATTCGAGCTACCGAAGAATTTTCTGATGAAGAATTCGGCACCAGCGCAAATCCTCCAGAGACATCCCAAGCCATCTTCGATGTTGATGCCGCGTTGACCCGCGAGATCGCTGCCCAAAATCCAGATTTCATTATCTGGCCCGAAAACGAATTTGCTGATGCCGATGATCCACAATTCATCGATCAACTCAAAGATTTATCCATCGAAACAAATAGCTATATCGTCGCCGATGTAGTCTGGAACGCCCCCACAGGGATGCACGACACCGCCCTGATGATTGGTCCCGACGGCGACGAAGTTGGTCGCCGAGCCAAGTTCAACACCACAGATGGCGAAGAAAATGTCGGCTTTGTACCGGGACCACTTGAGTATCCCGTCTTTGAGACACCCTACGGCAAAGTCGGTCTTGGCGTCTGTTGGGATCGTCATCGCGTCTATATCGTCCGCGAGTTAGCTCGCAACGGTGCAAAGATCGTGCTCATGCCAGTTGATGACGATTTCAACGGCTCAGTACTTTTCCCGCCTTTCCACGCTTCTGACGGTGTTTTTCGCGCAGCAGAAAATCGCGTGGTAATGGGTTTGGGCACCACTAACGGCATGTCGATGGTCATCGACCCCTACGGACGCATTGTCGTTGAGAGCGAGATCAACAAGCGCGGCGTCATCATCGGCGAAACCTTCACTTTATCAGGACAAACGCTCTACACTCGTTTTGGTGATTGGTTCGGCTGGCTGATGATGGCTATGCTAGTGTTATTGATGCTATTTCCTTCAAGGAAAAATCAACCATAATTACATCCAAAACTGGACGGCACTTTAAAATAAATTGATTATTAACAAATAATACTGGTTCCCCGCTAAAGGAACCAGTATTATTATCTATTATGAGAATGGTTTAGGGAGTAGCGTACTCCACTGTGGGATAGCCAGCCTCAACCCAACCACCAAATCCACCTTTTAAGCTGGTGACATTGCTGTAACCTTGGGTAAGTAAGATAGTCATTGCCATTGTAGAGCGATGTCCACTGCCGCAATAAATAACGATCTCAGCGTCTTTGTCAGCAGGCCACATGGCTTTGTCGGTAACAAAGTTTTCCATGGGGATGGAAAGCAATTCTTGGTCTTCGACTGCGATGACACCTTTTTCAGTCAATTCTTCAGCGCGGCGGACGTCGATCAGAATCATGTCTGGATTGTCAACCAAGGCTATATTCAAATCTTCTGCCTTTTTGACGCCCCAGCCCACATCTTTTACTGCGACTAGAGCAGGATCAACCGCTTTGACAAGGTTCTCTGCAGGTTGCGCAACATCCAGAACCATCGGCTCAGGGATACCTTCAACCACCGGGTTACCAGCGTCTTTCCAGTCAGCAAAGGTGGTCTTTAGTGCGCGAACATTTGTCCAGCCCATGCCGTGCAGCGCGGTCATCGCGATAGTTGCACGCCAACCAGATCCACAGTAAGCTACAATGGGAGTATCGAAACCAGGCAGTAAATCAAGATGTTGAGCCAACTCATTCAATGGAATGTGTGTTGCTCCTTCAATATGACCGTTTTCTTCCAGTTCAGTAGCACTGCGGACATCCAGCAAGAAGGGAGGCGTATCTTCAGCCAATTCGACTAGCAGGTCATCTGCTTTAACAGTGTTGTAGCTAACCATATTGGCTAACATAGTGCTATAGTTATCCAACAAAGTGGGTCCGCCACCAACTGTTGCATAACCGGCCTCTTTCCAGCCCTTAAAACCGCCACTTAAGCTGGTCACATCGGTGTAACCATAGGCGAAGAGCATGGTCATGGCCATTGTGGAACGATGTCCACTGCCGCAGTAAACGGTTATAGGAGTATCTTTATCAGCCGGCCACATGGCTGCATCGGTGATGAAGCTTTCCAAGGGGATGTGAACGAAATTCGGAGCATCAATGGTGCCTTGTTCATCCAGTTCTTCCTGGCGGCGAACATCGATGACAACCAGATCAGTGTTTTCGGCCAGAGCAGTATTGAGCAGTTCAGCTGTGGTGACCCCAAACTTGACACCATGTTCTTTGATACCAATCAGATAAGCATCAGCAGCGGCTACAAGCGCCGCATCCGGTTCAGCAACGTTGAGCGACACTGCTTCAGGAACGCCTTCTGCAACCGGGTTGCCAGCGTCCACCCAATCGGTATAGGTAGCCTTGAGTGAGCGAACGTTGGTCCAGCCCATACCGTATAGCGCGGTCATCGCGATGGTGGCACGCCAGCCGGTACCACAGTAAGCAACGATAGGAGTGTCGAAACTGGGCAGCAGATCTATGTGTTGCGCCAATTCATTCAGTGGAATGTGAGTTGCGCCTTCAATATGACCACTTTCTTCCAATTCTGTTGTTGTACGCACATCCAGCAAGAAGGGCGGAGTGTCTTCAGTCATTTCAACCAGGAGTGCATCCGTTTTGAGGTTGTTATAGCCACCAATCAAATTAGCAAGCAAATAACCAAAGGCGCTATCCAGGTCAGGGGCATCTTCCATTGGCTCTTCTACAACAGGTTCTTCGACAACAGGCTCTTCCACCACAGGCGCTTCTACTGCAGGGGTTTGCGGGCTACATGCTGCTAGCAACATACTGAAAGCTAACAATAATGCAAGGGGTAAATACAGCTTTTTCATTTCAATCTCCTTATTTGGGTTTGATTTATGGTTCGCCCATCGGGGCGGGGATCTGTTCAATGATCACCTTAATGTTAGCGTTCACCTCCTCAGATCTAACTTTATCCACAGTCAGGAAAATATCGGGGTTACCGTGACAATTCGCACAGGATTCATTCTGCGGTGTAATGCGCTGGATATTATGCGGAGTAGCATAAGCCCAGGTAGGAAGGGCATCAAAGTTCGGCAACAAACCCTCACCATAGTACACATAGCTTTCGGCATCCACCGGGATGTGGCGAACAGGAACATACTCATATGGGCGATGGTAATTTGGATCAGGATTTCGCCCAATGAAGAATGTCAAGTATGTATCTTGCGTTTCAAAGAATGGATTGCCAGTATTCTCACTAATCGCTACATGACAGCCATCACAACTTGTATATGAGATTGAATGGCACACCTGGCAAGATAATTTATCTTTGTGAAGCATGTGCTGCGGAACGCTGTCCCCATCAGCACCAATTGTTGCATGGCAACTTTCACAACTTGGAACTTGCGCTCCAGAATAGCGAGTATCGCTATTGACTAATGTTGTGCTCTCTGCACCTGTATGGCACTCTGTGCAGGTATCGGTAGAATCGTGCAAATCTATGCCTGCGTGGCAGGAAACACAATTCATTCGCCCTGACCGGAAGTGCACATCACCTTGAAGTCCTTCATGCTTACCCAGATATTCATTTCCCACGCGGCTGCCATGACAGGCAGTGCAGTTGCGCGTCATAGAGGGAGTCTTTTTTACGACATGCCCATCAAGAAAACCACCGCCAACTGGATTGGGCTGGCTGATATGACAATCTCCACAAGTAGTATGACAGCTCGCACAATGATTACCAAACATGGTTTCCAAAGCTGAATGGTTTTCAGGTACAGAACGTGTGTCTAGTGCGGTCCAGTAACCTTCTTGTGTGGCATGCAAACTGGTTTCAAATGAATGATTCTCAACTGAGTGGCAGTTTCTACAAACTTGTGTTTCGCCTCCACTTGGATCAGCGATTAAATCATCATGCGCATCTTCCTTATCCGGAGCCTGTACACCGCCATGACAGAAATCACATCGCATCTGATTATGCGGATCTTCTTGAAAACCTTCTTGCAAAACGAGCACTTTTTCCCAAGGCTCCAACGGAGCCACTTCGCCTCCTCAGCCAACGCCAGAAGATTCTGATTCTGCCTCGACAATCGGCTTTGCTGTCGAGATCAACTGCTCCTTATCTGTGTGGCAAGAAACACAGTAATCAACCTTAACCACTACATTTACCGTTGGTTCAATAGTAGGTGTAGGTGGAATTGCTGTATAAGTTGGAACGGGTTCTGGCGTCGCAGTCTGGCATCCAGCCAAAAACAACAGTATGAATGCTAGAACAAACTTCAATATTTTTCTTATCAAGCACCACCTCCCGATTTATTGGCACTATTATTCCAAAGTTTAATATGAATTGCGTCATAAATAATAGTGATGAATATCACATACAAAGAAAGATTTACCTATGTTTAAATATAAGTGTTGCTTATAATCAACTTGCCAAGGAGACGCTATGCTAGATAGCTACCGCTTACGTGTATTCCTGATCGCAGCAGAGACACTTAATTTTTCAGTAGCTGCTAAACGGCTGAATATGACCCAACCTAGTGTCAGCCAGAACATCCAGGCGTTGGAACAACAACTTGGAACCGAATTATTTGTGCGCTCCAGCCGGCGTTTATGCCTGACAGAAGCAGGAGCAGTGCTCGTGCCGATGGCCGAGAAGGTGGTTGCTATGGCCATGCACACCCAGGAAGTGATGAGCAATCTAAAAGGGGAAGTACATGGCCACCTACAAGTGGGATGCAGTACTACTCCTGGAAAATACATCCTGCCCAAATTGCTTTCGAAATTCATTTATGTTTACCCGCAAGTGAGGGCAACCTGCCAAGTACATTCCCGGCAAGAAGCGCTAAACCAACTATCGCAAGGCGAAATCCACTTAGCGCTGGCCAGCACTCACGAATTCGATAAAGACTGTGAATTTTTCAAACTGTATGAAGACAAAATTGTTCTGATCGCACCGCTCGACCATCCCTGGGCGAAAAACAACAGTGCTGATTTGGACGAATTGTTGGATGCACGCGTGATCCTTCGTGAAGAGGATTCAGGAACTCACAGTGTTGTCAAACAAGGTCTGGAAAATGCCGGTATGCGTATTGAAGATTTGCAACCTGCTCTTATCTTGAGCAATGCAGAAGCTATCGCTATGGCCGTACAGGAGGGTCTGGGAGTTGGGTTCGTGTCTGAGGTTGTAGTATCACGATTGGTCGCCAAAAGAGTCGCTACGATCTACGTCAAAGACCTGAGTGAGCATCTCCGTCAGGATATTTATATCGGGCGCAACATGCTACATCCATCTACAGTTGCACTAAAAGCCTTCTGGGATTTCGTTACATCTCCCACAAACCAAATTGGCAAAAGCATCTCACCTGGACTTTGCCCTTTTTAGGGATTGATGGGATGGCATGAACCACCTGTGGTA
>CAZCPP010000060.1:0-16023 GCA_964500655.1 uncultured Anaerolineaceae bacterium
TTTGCCATCCTTTTTGCCCCGTTTTCTGTCGGATGAGGTTTTTGCACGATACGGGATAATTCAATCAGATTACAAGATTCTCGGGAACTATCAATGGGAGGTGGTGGGATATCTTTTGATATGTTGAGTTTCGGAAACAGGATGAAGCTAGGAGAATTGCCATTGTAATTGGACATCTTAATTTCATTAAATATGGGTCTGGAACCTCAGATTCTGGGATTGTGCTTCCTGTCTTGTAAACTACATTTCCTGAGATAATAGAATTAGAGACCTTAGATTATCGGAATTGATTGCCCAATAACGATTCACTTTCGGGATTTATCAGCAGGGTAGGCACTTGATTAGGATATAGTAACTGAAAACAACGCCGAAAAAAAGCCTTTCCCCAATGATTGTATTACAACTTCCAACAGCCATCCATTTGACAAAATGATGAAATTCCTGTATCATGCCAAATAAAGGTCAGACCACTTGGCCACTTGACCGATAGGAGATTTCCTTTCTATTTATTCCCTTATGCATGACAGCTCCACACCAGTTTCAATGTTTTCAAAAAAAAACCTGATATCGTCCAGAGAGATGCGGGAATATCGAGTTGGTGAATGAATGGTTTGAGCTGAGCCCCCCTAATCTGATGGAAGGATTTCAACCGATCATTATTAGATAAATGAATGGAAGGAAGGAAAAAATGACCTCAAATAAAGACAGGCTTTTGCAAATCTTGAAGGAACGAACCCCTATTTCAGGGGAGTACTGGGAAAAATCGAAGGATATTGTTCCAGGGGGGTTAGTAAGCCTTGCGCGGAAATTTGAACCATATCCGTTCTACACTGAAAGAGCCGAGGGCCCATATATCTGGGATGTGGATGGAAATCAGTACATTGATTGCACGATGGGTTTCGGCGTCAATGTTCTTGGACATCGTCCTCCTGATGTAACCGAGGCGATCAATGAGCAACTACAAAAGGGGGTCGTATATACAACGCCTCATAAAATGGAGATCGATTATGTCGAGCGTTTCATTGAATGCATCCCGGGTGCTGATTCCATGCTCCTTTGCAATTCCGGTACAGAAGCGACGATGTTGGGAATTCGCCTCATGCGACAGTATACCGGCAAGGATAAGATAGCCAAATTCGAGGGTTGCTACCATGGTTGGCACGATTACGCTCAGTGGAGCAAGATGGTTTTTTATGACGATATCGGACCAGCAGATAAACCAAAGGCAATCTCAGGCGCGATTGGCATGCCCCAAGCAATCAGTGATACGGTGCTCGTTCTCCCATTCGAGGAAAGCGCCTTCGCCATGATCGAAGAACACGCCGATGAACTGGCAGGGGTGATGATTGAACCATTTATTGGGGGTGGTGGAATTCCGTTGAATACTGAATTTTTGCAGAAGTTGAGAGAGGTAACCGAACGAAACGGTGTATTACTTATGTTCGATGAAGTCATCACTGGCTTCCGTCTCGCACTTGGGGGTGCTCAGGAATTGCACAGCATCATTCCGGATCTTGCTACATATGGAAAGATCATCGGGGGAGGGTTGCCCGCCGGGGCTGTTGGAGCTCAAGATTTCTTAACAAAAACAATCCTCGAATCTGAGAATAATGTTTCTAATGCAGGAACTTTCAGCGGAAATCCAATGACCTTAGCAGCCGGTTATGCAATGCTGGGTTATCTGATGGAAAATCGTCATCTTTATACTGAGATGGCCACACGGGGCGATCGGCTGAGAAATGGTTTCAACCAATGGGCTGGAGAGAAAGGATATCCCGCTCAAATGACCGGCCAAGTCTCGCTTTATCAATCCCACTTGAAATCGGATCCAATTACCAAACCACGTGATTTACTTGGTCAACCTATGGACGCGATTGGCGAACTTCAGCTCCAATTACGGGTGAATGGTCTATTCATCCCGTTCTTCCACCTGGCATTCATCTCAGCGGCGCATTCCGATGAAATTATCGATGAGGTTCTCCGTATCCATCAGGTTTCTGTTGAAGCAGTCCTTGAATCCCATGGATTGATTTGATAATAACTCTGGCAGTTCTTCCATCTAATATGCTTCCGGATCAGACAAGCAATGTCTGAAGAACCTTATGTGTGAGACTAAAATGCCGAGGAGGTTTATGAAAAAAACATAGTGAATGTTGTACCTTGTTCATGATTAGTTTCTAGGAAAAGGAGAAGGACGATGAAAAAGATAACGTTGCTTGTTGTAATAATCCTGATAGCAGCTTTCATAGTAGCGTGTGGCACAAGCGATATTGCAGAACCAACATCCGATACGATAGAGGCCTCCACGGATGAAGAACCAGTGGAAGCTGGGGATGCAGAGCCAGTAATTTTGCGTGTTGGGGGCTTGACTGATCCAGGTTGCTGGAATCCATTCGTTTGCTCACGAGCCTGGGATTTCGCTGACCTGGTGTATGAAGGATTTACTGGCCACGGTGCGGGAGAAGGTTGCCCCGCGGTACCACGCCTGGCGGAAACTTGGGAGCAATCTGATGATGGTCTTACTTGGACCTGGCACCTTTATGAAGGAATCACTTATTCTGATGGTGTGGAGTTTAATGCCCATACCGTAGTAGATTTCTTCAATTGGTGGAATTCAACCGAATTAATCTGGTGGTATCCAGAATCATCAGAGATGGAATCAATTGAGGCCTTGGATGACTACACCATTAAAATAACAACAACGGTTCCAATTAACAATTACCCATATCAAGACGCAGTATGGTTCTATATCATGCCTCCTCATATTTGGGGAGAGTTTGATGATGTGGGGTTTGCTGAGTTCGATAGTTTCCCGCCTATTGGCACTGGTCCGTATGTCGTTACCGATTATCAGCCAGGATCCAGCATTGTTTTCGATGCGCGCGAAGATTACTATAGAGGAGATCTTCCTGTCGATAGAATCGTTTATCAGATATATGGTAACAGCGATGCTGCAGTGAATGCTTACCTTGCCGGGGATATCGATTTAATAAACACGAACACCAATATCCCGGTCCAGTATTATGATGTACTGTCAAAAGCTCCAAATACGACAGTAGAAGAGGCACCGCCTGGAGACGCATATTGGTTATCATTCAATATGTTCAATCTGGACGATTCTGCCATCAGACACCCCGCCGTCAATGACCCGGCAGTTCGTGAAGCGATCGACTATGCAATTGACAAACAGCATATCGTGGATGTTGCCCTCTTTGGTCATGGTGTAACCTGCCCAACCAACTGGGCGTGTGGTCCTCGAAATGCAGCCGATCTAAATCCAGATTTGGTGGTTACACCATTCGATCTGGACAAAGCTAACAGCATTTTGAATGATGCGGGATACGTGGACAGCGACAATGATGGTGTGCGAGAGACCTCTGATGGAGTACCTCTCGATTTCCGTCTCTATTTCGAAGTAGAGAATGCTGCCGCCGCTATCATGGCCACAACGGTCTCTGAATGGCTCGCCGAAATCGGGATATCGGTCCAAGTAGAGGGATTAGAACAAGGAACCCTGCTCAAGTTGGTGTTGGGAGATCGCGATTTTGATATGGCTATCTTCTTCTGGTCTCCAGATCTTGAGCCGACTGCATGGATGAGTTTTCAATTCGCATGCTGGTCAGCTGAAGCGGGAATCAGCGGGCTAAATGACTCAGGGTATTGCAATGAAGATTTGGACACCCTGATTTATGATTCGTGGTACGAGTCTGATCCAAAGATTGCGAAAGAAAAAATATTTAAAGCCCAGGCGCTGGTCAATCAGGAACGTCCGATCATTTTCCTTGCTGGACAAAATATCCTGCAAATCTACAACAATGAGAAATTTGGTTTTCCTGAATACACCTGTGAAGTTGGCCTAGGAACGTGGAACTTCCCATCTGTACTGGATATCGAGGTTAAGTAGTAGAAACTGTGCTACGCGAAAGGGTAAAGATACAGGTTATCTTTACCCTTTCGCCTCTCCTTATCTCTTACTCTTGGAGAATCCCGTTCGAGGATAAGTTTGCATGGTAACGTTGAGAATTCCAAGGCACATAGTATCAGGATCTCTACCTAATCGGGTAATCGAGTTGAAACCTGGGAGTCGAGAAATTTTCCTTGGTGTGCCAGCTGGACAATCCGTTATGGATGCATTAGAGAAGCTCGGCGTAAAACTTTCTCAACCCGTGATCGCTGTAATTAATTCTGAGGTGAGTGACATCAAACAAATCCTCGAACCGGGGGATGAAGTCAGGTTGTTTCCACAAATTTCTGGAGGTTGATGATGACAGAAATACTAGCCCGATATTCAGTTGAATTTGACCCTGCTTTCCTGGAGCGAAAACGCGCCTATACAGGGAAAATCTTGCATATTGATCTCACAAATCTGAGATTTTGGCTGGAAGAGCCGGATGAAATATTCTATCGAAAGCTAATTGGTGGACGTGGTTTTGTGCTTCATTACCTCTTGAGTCAGATGCCAGCCAAAGCGGATCCGTTGGGCCCTGATAACATACTCATCTTCGCCTCAGGAGTACTAACAGGCACGATACTGCCCGGCAGCGGGCGTCATGGTGTAGGCGCAAAATCACCACTCACAGGCGCCCTCGCTTCTGGAGAGGCTGGTGGCTGGTGGGGGCACGAGTTAAAACGTGCCGGGCTCGATGCTCTCGTTCTGCATGGTCGTGCTCAAGCCCCTGTTTACATCTCAAGTGATGATGGCAAAGTAGAAATTCGATCTGCCATACATCTTTGGGGGCAACATGTCGCCGATGCCGATGAGGCAATCAAGCAGGAGATTGGAAATAAAAAAGCACATATTGCGCTTATTGGAATTGCTGGTGAAAATCTCGTCCGCTATGCATCTATTATGCACGATATTAATCGCACCGCTGGTCGTTCTGGATTAGGTGCTGTCATGGGAAGCAAGAATCTGAAAGCTGTCGCAGTCGCAGGAAATAAGACTGTCGGGATTGCAAATAAAGACTGCATGAGAGCTACTTTAAAGTGGATCACCGAATCTTATAAAGAATCAATGGGCTGGCTGATAGGTTTTGGCACGCCCGGTTCAGTAGGTCCTGGTCATGACACAGGCGGGATGCAATTGCGCAATTTTACCGCCGGGTCACTGGATAATATCGATGACCTACGTGCAGAAAACATGTTCTCCCAGATAATCAAGGACCGCGACACTTGTAGCCATTGTCCAGTTAAATGCAAGCTGCGCGCAAAGTACACGGGTAAAAGATACAGAATTGATCCTAGATACGGCGGCCCTGAGTACGAATCGATAGGAGCGCTTGGACCTCTATGTGCGGTTGACGATGCTGTCGCGGTTTCAAAAGCTAACGAACTCTGTGCCGCCTATGGCTTGGATACAATATCGACTGGGGCGACAATAGCCTTCACCATGGAATGTGCCGAAAACGAGCTGCTTGATGACTACGATTTTCAACCTAGTTTTGGGGATGCCAATGCGATGGTCGAAGCCGTCCACAAGATCGCCAAACGTGAGGGATTGGGCACTCTTATGGCTGAGGGTAGCGCCGCCATGGCTGCCGAGTTTGGACCGGAGGCAAAGGAATTCATCGCTGTTTCTAAAAGTCAGGAACTTCCTCTGCATGACCCACGACAAAAGAACATTGCCGGGATGGGGTATGCACTTTCCCCTACAGGTGCAGATCACCAACATAATCTAGTCGATGCATTTGCCAATTTCCCTGAGTCTGATATTTGCTCGCGGCTAAATGAAATGGGACTAGAAACACCGCTCCCATTATTTGGGATATCGGATCATAAGGTTCTGGCGTATGCTTATGAGTCCGCATTCCGGCACATGCTTGACTCCGCAGTCATCTGCCATTTCTACCCTTACAAGTATAAACACATTGCTGAAGCATTAGGCGCGGCTGGTGGATGGGTAGATCTGGATATTGATGAGATAGATCAGATTGGGAAACGGATTGTTACTATGGGGCGTTTGCTTTTGCTCCGCGAGGGGTTCACGCATGCAGATGATAATATTTCACCACGTGTGCTCCAACCGACAAAAGATGGGCCTATCAAGGGCAAGACAATTAAACACAATGAATTGGCTGATGGAATCCAGAAGTACTACCAGATCATGGGGTGGGATTCGGAAGGAGTACCGAGCTTTTCGACACTTGATTCGTTGGATCTTAATGAATATGCTTTCAACTGATGGAATCGATCTAAAAGATTTTTTTCCATCGATTTCGAATTGGGTCAACAGAAATCATGAGAATTTGCGCGTTTAATTACTGAGATGGAGAATATTTTACATAGAACTTTCTAAATAAAAAAAATGACTTTCCAAGGCTCCCATAGTATGAATTATTTTTAAAGGTACTTTCTAATAAGCACAAAGTCAACACCAATCGCCAATGTATATTCTATCGAAACAAGGTTTGGTTGATTTACAAGAACCGTTTATTTTAGAATTTTGAGCTAAACAACAGTTTAGTTTTGCAGCATTGTCAAAAATGCAACCGAGATGAAAAAATATGATGGGAGAAACGAGATATGTTCAATGAATTGCCAAGTCTATTAGGTTTGGAAAAATGTAATACTTGTTTTGGAGATGTTCTCTCATTAAACGGGAAATATAAAAATATTAGTTGCAATATATCTGTTCGGGTAGTTGTTGGAGAAAATTCCCCTCATATTTTTTACGTAGTTGCATGTTTTTATTTAAGCCATTTTGATATACCTTATTCAAAGGTAAATCCAAGGAAAATAAATGTTAGTGATGGAAAAGGTCAACGCTCGCATGAATGGAAGCAATATCGCAAAGAACCCAACCTGTTGATATCGATGATAAATTTAATGAATTGCCAAGATTTTTTAATCAATTCTCCTTTATATCAAATTGAACTTGAAGGAAATCATTTAATTGGTTATTTCAATGCAATAGATGATAATAATCATACTAATCTTGAATGCATAAATTTTTTGGTCCAGCTCACTCGGAAAATTGATTGGTATTTAAACTCTCTTCATACTATTGAGCAGAGAGATGCCTTGAAATGAGTATTCGTAATTGCAAGATTCGAGGTTGTAATTATTTACCAGGGAATTTGGGTTAAATACCTAATAACAGGCTCTAGAAAATGTGATTTGCCAACATCTAGACAGGGATCATTTTGGCACACATGTTTTTGAAGCTTGCATACCGCAGATAATTTGACAAAGTAATTGATTCCAAGTATTATTATGCTGAAAGGTCAGACCATCTGGCCAATTTACCAAATTGATAATTGACAAGTAATAGCTTAAGAACCTGTGTTAGGAAGAGGTGTCTGTGAATAAGAGTTTTCAAAAAATTCAGCAACAATCGACCTCTAGTCTCATTGTTGAACAAATTATTGGGGCAATCCAAAGAGGAGAATTTTCGAAAGGTGAGAGATTGCCATCTGAACGTAGATTATCTGAGATGCTAGGTGTTAGCCGTCCTACTCTGAGAGAAGCAATTGCTGCGTTGGCAATCTTGGGTATATTAGACAATCAGCAAGGATCAGGTACCTATGTTCGAACTACCTCCATAGATGAAAATCTTGCAGAAAAAGCAGCAGAACTATTGAAAGGTGAGGGAGGTTTACTACACGCGTTGGAAGCCCTGTTGATTATTGAACCTGAGGTTGTAGCAATGGCTGCTGAGAAAGCAGGAGACAAGGAATTAGATATTATTAAGTTCGCTTTGGATGAAATTCGAGAAAGAATTCAGGAGGAATCCTTTTTCAAGGAAAGCGGGATGAAGTTTCGAATGGCAATTGTTCAATCAATAAAAAACCCTGTAATTGAACATATTTGTCTAATTCCACTTTCAATCTACTACAGCGAGAATCCTCCTTGGTGGGATATTTTTAAAGAGAAAATTGGCAAGCCAGAAATTTTAAATTCATATTATGAAAACTATAAACGGATTTATGAATTGATCAAAGCCAGAGATTCCCAAAGGGCATATACTGAGATGAAGAAACATCTCTTGCAAGTCAAGAATGATTTACAAAATCCATGAACACCAATCGTTTTTTTGTGTACTTATGATGAGGAAAAATTGCCAAGATTGCTCTCTATTCAGATTGTCCTTCTGTATCCACCCCTTATAACGAAATAGGTGATTCGTGCACAGTCGTTCAGATTTCTTCATAAAAAAACTCTTTTTTAGTGTTCTAACACTTCTCGCAGTGATCATTTTTAATTTTGCACTCTTCCGAATCCTCCCTGGGGATCCACTTCAGATGATTGTAAACCCCCGTATGAGTGATGAGACAAAAGAAACCCTACGCCAAATTTTTGGTCTAGATAAACCGATATGGTTCAATATCGATGAAGCCAGGGCGAGCGGCAAAGTAACGGCCGTTTTCGATAGTCAGTTCTTCATCTATGCAAACAACTTAGCACATGGCGAATTGGGTGAATCTTTCCATCAAAAGCGTCCGGTTACAGAGTTAATCCGAGAACGCTTAATCCCAACATCAATACTTGTCATTACAGGTGAACTTATTTCTGTCGTATTGGGCACTTCATTAGGATTACTTGCGGCATGGAAGCAAAAGAGCAAATTCGACAAGGTTGCTATGTTCTTCAGCTTGACTATATGGTCTCTACCGGCTTTCTGGCTAGGGATGTTTTTATTGATTCTTGCAAGAGGGCGCTTGCCGATGGCGGGATGGATCACCCCGGGTTCAATATATGCGAACAACTTCGAAAAGATAGTAGATATCATAAGACACTTGATTTTGCCTTCCACCAGCCTGGCCTTGCTACTCTTCGCAGCCTATGTGCTTGTTGTTCGCAACTCATCACTAGAAGTTCTTACCGAGGATTACATACTGACCGCCAAGGCTAAAGGCCTCAGCACATTCCGTATTCTCATCGATCATACTCTCAAGAATGCCTCCCTCCCATTGGTAACTCTCATTGCTTTAGATCTTGGATATGCCCTGGGAGGTACGATCCAAATCGAAACCATATTTTCGTATCCCGGGATTGGGAGTCTGATGTTCGCCTCAATAGGGCAGCGAGATTACCCGGTATTACAAGGTGTCTTCCTGCTCCTGGCTTTGGTTGTAATCGGTGCCAATTTCTTAGCAGATTTGACCTATAGCATTCTAGATCCAAGGGTGAGGGCTTAAGAGGAAACCTGAAGAGACCGAACCAACATGAGAAATAGTTTATTCGAAAAGTCAGGGCATAATGAAACGATCTAGTGGAAACCACCGACCAGACACGTGGCGTTTAATATTTCGCAATAAAATGGGGCTTACGGGCTTGCTAATCATCGTCACTTTCTTTCTGATTGCGATATTCGCTCCATGGATCGCGCCTTACGACCCTTATCAAGTAACTACGGCGACTAGCAGCGATGTTCTTGCACCGCCTAGCCCCAGTCACCCCTTGGGCCAGGATGACTCTGGAAAAGACGTTCTTAGCTCGATCATTTATGGCACGCGGGTTTCCCTGACCGTTGGCTTTATGGCCTCGATATTGATCATTCTACTTGGATGTACTACCGGGATGCTCGCCGGTTACTATGGTGGCCGAACAGACATGTTTATCATGCGAATAACGGATGCAGTTCTTGTAATCCCCCAATTACCCCTGATGCTGGTGATTATTGCCGTGACTGGAAGAGGGTTGTTCAATATTATCCTGGTCATAGGATTACTGGCCTGGACTTATATGGCTCGTGTAGTAAGAGCGTCAGTATTGTCTGTAAAAGAACGGCCTTTTGTTTTGCGTGCGCGCTCAGTAGGAGTGGGCCATTTTAGAATTATTGTACGTCACATTTTTCCTCAAGTTCTGCCCGTGATCTTCGCAGAAGCAATTCTCGATATTTCCTTTGCAATTCTCACCGAGGCAACCCTGAGTTTCTTAGGTCTTGGTGATCCGACTCTGATAAGTTGGGGAAGCATGCTTAACCGAGCCTTTTTGAGAGGTGCAATGACTTTGGGAGCCTGGTGGTATCTGATACCCCCGGGAATAGCTCTGGCTTCGGTTACCCTATCACTTAGCTTCATAAGCAACTCATTACAGGAGATTGTCAACCCTCGACTTAAGACACACCACCTCTTTGATGATCGGAGGATGGTGGCAATCGTATCCGAGGTTATAAAACCGCTGCAACCTACAAATGATGAACCGGTCTAAGAATTACCAAGAGGAATGCAATCGTGTCAACTTTTGATGTCCGCAATCTGAGTGTGGAATACCAGACCGAAGCAGGTAAGCTTCGAGTTGTTGAAGATCTATCTTTCTCTCTCAAGGCAGGAAAATCGATGGGCATTGTCGGGGAGTCAGGTTGTGGAAAGACGACTGCTATGCTGGCAATGATGCGCTTACTCCCGGAGGTCGGGCGTATAGTTAGCGGTGAGGTATTACTCGATGGTATAGATTTGATGCAGTTATCCTCGCGGGAAATGCGGGATTATCGTTGGTGCAAGCTCTCAATGATCTTTCAGGGAGCGATGAATGCACTGAACCCGACCCGAACCGTTCAATCGCAAATTGCTGAAGCATTGCGCATCCATAAATTTGGGAACAAGAATCAGATAAACCAAGAGGTTGAGAATCTTCTGAATATGGTGGGCATTGGGTCAAACCGAGCCTCTCAATTTCCTCATCAATATTCGGGCGGCATGCGGCAGCGAGCCATGATCGCTATGGCTCTTGCCTGCCGCCCAGAGTTCATCATTGCCGACGAGCCTACTACAGCATTGGATGTGATGGTTCAAGCTCAGATTCTCGATATGCTTAAGAACTTGCAGAAGGAGCTTCGAATTTCGATTATCTTGGTCACCCATTATCTGGCGGTTGTGGCTGAGTTCTGTGATGATGCGCTGGTGATGTATGGCGGTTGGGTAGCGGAATATGCTCGATCCGATATCGTTTTCAACAAACCGCGGCACCCCTACACCCAGAGACTGTTGAGTGCTTTTCCGGATATCAAAAACCCCGGGGCAGAGCTAGCCTCGATACCTGGCTACCCGCCTCCCTTGAATGACTTGCCGCCGGGCTGTCGTTTTGAGCCTCGTTGCCACAAAGCGATCAAACGGTGCACCCTGGAGAAGCCAAGCTTATATGAAATCTCTCCGGGGCATGTAGTGCGTTGCTTGAGAGTGCAAGATAATGAGATTTGATGCGAGGAAGTTAGATGAGCGAATATATGCTTGAAGTGACGGATTTAGAAAAACACTTCTCAGTTCCTCGCGGGATTGTTGGAACGTTCCTGCGCAAACCAAGACGCTACGTACATGCCATCGATGGTATCAGTTTTCGCATCAATAAGGGGGAGATCTTGGCTCTTGTAGGGGAATCCGGATCAGGGAAAACTACAACAGCCCTTTGCAGCACAGGCCTTTTGCCGTATTGCAGAGGAACAGTGCTGTTCGATGGGGAAAATATTCAGACATATACCAATGATCGCAAACGCTGGAAACAGTTGCGGCGGAAGACCCAGCTAATCTTCCAGGATCCATATGAATCTCTCAATCCTCGCCAAAGTGTCTTCGCAACTGTTGCGGAATCTCTGGAAGTTCACAAGTTAGTATCTACACATGAAGAGAAGATCAAGCGCGTTACTTCCGCTTTGGAAGATGTTGGTATCCAACCTGCGGCGAATTTTTTCAATCGTATTCCGCAAGAGCTTTCGGGAGGACAGCGCCAGCGCGTGTCAATTGCCAGCGCAATAGTTTTACAACCTCAAATGTTAGTAGCTGATGAACCCGTTTCGATGCTTGATGTTTCTATCCGGACCGGGATTCTAAAAATGCTCTTACAATTGCGCGACGAGCACCGCATAAGTCTCCTATATATTACGCACGATTTAGCGACAGCAGCCTATATCGCAGACCGGGTAGCGGTTATGTATCTCGGTGCGATTATGGAAATTGGTCCGGTGTTGTCGGTGCTTGGCAATCCCGAACATCCCTACACAAGAGCATTAATTTCGGTAATTCCAGATCCAAGTCCGACCCAAAACCAGAAAAGAATAATCTTAAAAGGTGAAACGCCCGATCCAACCAATATACCCTCTGGTTGCAGGTTTCATACGCGCTGCCCGGAAGTGATGGATGATTGTCATTTAGAAATCCCGGAGCTACGCGAGTTCAAACCGGATCACAAGATAGCCTGCAGGCTACCGCGGCTTATGGGCTGACTTTGACCTACAATAATCTTGAAGAGGTAATTTGAATGCTCGGAGCTACAAAAACCTTTGAACACCTTGCAGGGTGCTACATTTTATACTGATGAGATTTGAAGGAAGAAGTATTTCCAGATCAAACCCTACCGGGCTTTGCGTCACCAAGACCAGAATCGGTGAGTTGAGTTGACCGCTGCTCCAAGCAGGCCATCCCGGTCTGTAACCGGTCAAAATAGCTGAAGCTATCTAGATTAAGTAGCAGGTACTCAATTAGGAAGCATAGATAAAAAGGAAGCAACCTTATGCATGAAATAATCGAAACGGATGTATTGATAATTGGAGGTGGTGTTGCCGGGGAGTCAGCAGCGCTAGAAACCCACAGCCGCGGACTCAAGACTCTGGTAGTGGTGAAATCGTTGCTCGGCAAGAGCGGATGTTCCATCTTTGCCGGGAATCTCAATCTTTTTGCACCTAAAGAAGATGAAACGAAGAGTGAAGTTTCCCCCGAGGATCGCGAGGAGAGCATCCGCCGCTCTATGAAGTTCTCTGCCAAGTACACTCACTATCTCGGCGACCAGGAGTATCTTCGCAAAGCCATGGAATATGGTCAACAGGTCTTCTGGCCCTGGATCGAGAGCAAGGGATTGTACGCCTTGCGAGACTCTGACGGGGCTATTGTCTCGGATATTCCCTTCCGCACCTCGGCCTGGGCTCCAAAGTCGGGCATGTCTGGTACTGTAATTGCAGATATGCTGCGCAAGGACATTTTTATCGCTGGCATTCAGGTTCTCAACCAAACCACAGCCACGCGACTTCTTCTTCAGGAAGGCGTGTGTGTTGGTGCAATGGCCCTCGATTTTGTCAACGGCATCTTTTTTGAGATCAGAGCTAAA
Source organism: uncultured Anaerolineaceae bacterium (assembly GCA_964500655.1). Classification (GTDB taxonomy): domain Bacteria; phylum Chloroflexota; class Anaerolineae; order Anaerolineales; family Villigracilaceae; genus JAABUE01. The sequence continues at coordinate 13,039 of CAZCPP010000060.1, forward strand.
GTAGTAATTCTCGCTACTGGTCATTCCAATTACTCATCTCTGAGGTCCACAGGCACACGCGATGGCGCAGCCAGTGGTTGGGTTATGGCCTATGAAGCGGGGGCCAAACTGCAAAACATTGAAATGCAATGGTATCACGCCTCCGATGTTGCCTATCCAGCTACATGGATGAGGCTGCATCTATATCCAAATCCCATGCCGGGCACTGAGCATCGAAGTCAGCTTATTAATAGCGAAGGTAAACTTTTCTATGACGGCAAATCGATGGGGGACAACCCGGTACCTTACATTATGCAGCTCAAAGCCCTGGCAAAACAGGTCAAAGCAGGGAAAGCTCGCTTTGATGGTAATTATTATACGAATTACACACATTTTGAACCCCACGTGCTTGATAACTATATGTATCAGTCACAGTTTTACAACAAATTAGGGATGGACCCTAAAGTCGACAAGTGGGAAAACGCTATCACGTGGCATATGAATGTAGGTGGTGTTCGCGTGGATGGGAAGACGATGAAGACGGATGTCCCGGGGCTCCTCCTAGCTGGCTCGGTAGGAGCGTTGGTCACCGGAGGTATTCCCAACGTTGCATATGATGGTAAGGTTGCCGCCAACACTGCTGCCGAAAGAGCACTGGCAATGCAAACCATTCCGAGTGCAGATGGCGAGATTGTCGAAAAAGAGAAGGAAAGAGTATTCGGCATGCTGAACACAAATCATGAAGACGGTCTCTTGCCAGGCCAAGTTAAGAAACGTATAAGAACGATTGTATGGGAAAACTTCAACTACATCAAAAGCGAAGCCAGTATGCAAGAAGCTCTGGCCAAGCTCGAGCAATTGAAAAAGGAAACTCTCCCAAAAATGCGCTTGCAAACAGATACAAAGCGCTTTAACTACGATTGGGTGGACGCATTAGATGTTTACGATATGCTAAGCGCCTTGACGATGGAGATCAAGTTCTCACTCTTCCGCAAGGAGAGCCGGGGAGCCTTCTATCGCGAAGATTTCCCCAACACCGATAATACGAATTGGCTGAAGCACGTTGTTGGACATAAGTCGGGTGGAGAGCTTAAATTCGAAACCCTTCCCGTCGACCTACCCTATGCAAGACCGGATGAGGATATAGTGAACTTCTTCGATGTGGACTATTAAATAAAAGAGGTATCTTATGGATCAGAAACTCCAAGTTGGAGATATGTGCAAAGTAACCGTTCGGAAGTTCGACCCGAGCCGGGATGATGAGCCTTACTTCAAAACATATGAAGTGCCCTATACTCGCGAAATGCGGGTTCTTGAAACCCTTGACTATATCGTTGAGGAATTAGGTGATAGCCTGGCTTATCAATGGTACTGTGGCGTCAAAAAGTGTGGTGGTTGCGCCATGCGTGTCAATGGTAAACCAGGCCTGGCATGTTGGGAACCTGCACAGCAAGAAATGCTAATTGAGCCTCTGGAAAAACTTCCTCTTATCCGTGATCTTGTCATCGATCGGACACAATATGAACAAAATTTGATCCACATCGCGCCAGAATTGCTCCGTGGGGAAGAATATCCTGGGTTCCCGGAATACTTGACGCCCGAATTAATGGGACATTCCATAGAGATGATGCATTGTATTGATTGCTTGATCTGTCTATCTGTCTGTCCAGCGTATTCCGACGACTCGCAGTACATTGGTCCTGCTCCACTGGTCCAGCTTGCCCGATTTGCGCTTGACCCTCGTGATGAGGCTCCTCGGGCTGAACTAGCAGTTACGCAGGGTGAGATTGCTGGATGTGTGAGTTGTTATGAATGTACAGAAGCATGCCCTACAGGGATTAATGTGCTTGAACACGCCATTGATCCCCTGCGCGAACTCGTGATTCAGAAAGACCTGGGAGATGTTGCCCATCATAACAGGGTCTATAAAAACCTCGTTCTCGAGCAAGGTATTGTTAACCCTGGTTCCCTTATGGTGCGATCTCGTGGCCTACGAGTGGTTTCAGAATTGGGTCTGGCTCTGCGAATGTGGTTGCGAGGGCGAATATCAATTCCAAAAATCCTGCGCGGCTTGTTGAAGTTAGATCATCTCGATTCACAACAGGAGTTAATCAAGCTTGAAAAAACTGTCCGCGAACTAGAGAATCAGAAGGAATTAACATGAAAACTTCGTATGCATACTACCCAGGCTGTTCCGCTTTAAAAAGCGCCACAGAACTCGATCTCGCTGCGCGAAAAGTGATGGATAAACTGGGCATCACATGGAATACACTGGACCAAGCTGCTTGTTGCGGTTCAAGAGAGTGTGGAGGGCTCAAGGTAGTAGACGAACCATTTGCCATGGCCAACAACTCTCGTACGTTAGCCATGGCAGAGGAAATGGGTGCTACGACTGTACTAAATGTATGCAGCACCTGCCAGTTGGAACTTGAAGGGGATAATACACGCCTGAAAAACAAGCCCAGTCTACTAAAATCTGTAAATGGGATTCTTGACAAAATAGATTTACACTACAACGGTAGCTTGGATGTAAAAAACTTGCTTTATGTACTCATTGATGATCTCGGTGTTGATGTCATAAAAAAAGCTGTTGCCAGGCCACTAAAGGGGTTTAAGTTTGCCCCTTTTTATGGTTGTCACCTCCTACGACCAAGCAGCCTTCACAAGTACCGTGAGGATCCGTACAACCCGCGTTCACTCGGTTTGCTGATTGAAGCTCTGGGTGGCGAAGAAGTGAAATATGATGGCGCCACCAAATGCTGTGGCTTCCACTCTATCCTTATCAAACCCAAGCCATCTTTAGAAATGAGCGGTGGGCATTTGCTCGAAGCGAAAGATAATGGGGCTGATTTCATTGTTACACCTTGCCCCTTGTGCCATACTGTTTTAGATAGTTACCAGCTTGATATCGAAATAACTTTGGAAACGAAGATTCAAATACCGGTCCTCCAGCTATCGCAAATGGTCGGCCTGGCACTGGGAGTGAAACCTGAAGACTTAGGCATG
>CAZCPP010000061.1:0-15900 GCA_964500655.1 uncultured Anaerolineaceae bacterium
CTTGCATCAGACGAACGGAGTGCGCCTGTTCTTTGATTTATGCACCAAAGCTATAGTGAAATATGAATAAACTTACACTGCTTTGTGTGTTTTCTTTTGGACTTGAAGCAATCGTCAAGCGCGAGTTACAAACCTTAGGATTTATAATCACACACATTTCAAACGGGAAAGTGGAATTTGAAGCCACACCAAATGATATTCCTAAAGCAAATATTTGGTTCAGGTGTGCAGATCGTGTGCTCTTGAAAATCGGGGAATTCCAGGCGTTCACATTCGACGAGTTGTTCGAAGGCACCAAAGCCTTACCCTGGGAGGTTTGGATCACCAAAGATGGGCAATTTACCGTCACAGGAAAATCCGTAAAATCAACCTTGGGGAGTGTAAGGGCCTGCCAATCGATAGTCAAGAAAGCCGTCGTTGAAAGGCTAAAAGACAAATACAAGCTGGATTGGTTCGAAGAAACGGGACCAGAATTTACTATTCAAGTGTCCATGCTCAAGGACATTGCCACGCTGACAATTGACACCTCCGGATCGGGACTCAACCGCAGAGGCTACCGTCAAAAAGCCGGGGAAGCAGCCCTCAAGGAGACTTTGGCAGCCGCTCTCGTTCAACTCACCTTTTGGAACAAAGATCGGCTGCTGATCGACCCTATGTGCGGCTCGGGCACCATTTTGATAGAAGCTGCCCTAATTGGCAGGAATATCGCTCCCGGTTTGAACAGACATTTTGCATCCGAACACTGGCCCTCTATCCCGCAGCGTGCCTGGGATGAAACCAGGAAAAATGCAAAAGAAGTCATTGATAAAAAGTCTGAATTGCAAATATTTGGCTATGACATAGACCCGGCTGTTATCGAAGCAGGGAAAACCAACGCCCGTAAAGCGGGAGTTGGGGCAGATATTCAATTCGAACAAAAAGACATCAAGGATTTATGGATCGACCAACAATATGGCATCATCATCTCTAACCCCCCTTATGGGTTTAAACTTGGAAAGTTTGAAGATTTGAATGAAATTTACATCTCTATTCACAAGACATTTAAAAAGAAACTGGGGTGGTCCGTCTACATCCTGACAGCTGATAAAAAATTTCCAGATTATTTCAAACGAGCTAAACCAAATAAAGTTAGAAAACTGTTCAATGGTCCGCTGGAAGTCAACTACTACCAATACTTTGGGGAAAGACCCAAGGAATAAACAACTCAGGCATCACCGTAAACAAAAAAATAATCCACCAAAAGGTGGATTATTTTTGTATCCACACAATTTCTTCACAATTAATCCGCCTGTTCTTTACATTTAGTCACTATACTTTTGGCAGTATTACTAATTTCTTCGAAAAAGGAAGCTTCAATGACAAATTTCTTTTCCAAACTCTCAAAGCGTACCCTATGGATCGTTCTAGCTGTAGTGATTTTATCTAGCGCCAGTGGATTTGCATACTACCAGATGGTTTACCTCCCTGGACAAGAACAAACAGATGAACCCGGTCTGCAGACTGCCACTGTGCGGCGTGGCGATATTGTGCTTTACGCCAGTGGTAGCGGTACCCTAACGGCCGCAGCAGAAGCATCCTTCGGCTTTGGTATAGGGGGGCAGGTTGAAGATATGTTCGTTCGCGTGGGGGATGTAGTCGAAGCTGGGCAGTTGCTGGCAGAATTGGATAACACAACCCAAGAAATTCAGTACACCCAGGCCAAACGGGATCTTGCTGAATTGACATCCGATTATGCGATGGCTACCGCCGAACAAGCCATCGCGGAAGCCATGCTGGAAGTGGATAGCGCCTACAGCCACTTGGCTTATATAATCAGTCCTTCGGTTTTGTATTGGGAGGAAGAGATCGACAGGGTAGAGGCTGAGTTAGCGGATGCCAGACCGGAGGCGGGAACCTCGCCTTCAACGGAAGCAACCCAAAAGATCCAGGAGCTTGAAGCGCAGTTAGACCTTTTCCAGGACAAATTGGAAGGCAGTTGGGATTATTACGAAAACAATTATCTCCCAGACAACTTTACTCTCAAAGACAGAGCCACTGGAACAAACTACGTTTCGGTCCCATCTGATGCCTCTATCGCCGAGGCGCGCGCAGAATATGCCCTGGCACAGGCGAAGGTAGCTGAAGCACAATATTATCTGGCCGCTCTAAAGGGGGAAGAGGTTCCTGAAGACGCAACCGGAAATGACCTTACAGAACTTGAAAATGCGCAATTGAGCCTGCAAAGTGCAGAAGACAATTTAGATGTAACCCGCCTGGACGCCCCCATCTCAGGTACGATCATGTCGCTTGACTTCATGGTTGGTGACACGCTTGGCACAACTGCAGTTGTCACGATTTCAGATCTGAGCCAGCATTACCTTGAGATCTTCCTCGACGAAACCGATTGGGGCTACATTGCTGTTGGATACGAGGCCGTAGTTATTTTCGATGCTCTCCCCGATGACATTTTCAGCGGGCAGGTAACCCAGGTTGATCCCGGTTTGTACGAATCTGGTAACACATCTGTTGTCCGCGGGCTAGTCATGTTGGATGAAACTCCAAGTGGATTAAATCTGCCAATTGGCACTGGCGCAGCAGTGGACATCATTGGTGGGCGTGCGGAAAATGTGGTTCTTGTGCCAGTGGATGCCTTACGCGAAACCTCCCCCGGCGAATATGTTGTCTTCGTCATTGAAAATGACAAACCAAAACTGCGCATGTTTGAAATTGGCCTGCAGGACCTGTTCTTCGCCGAAGTACTCTCCGGTCTTGAGCCCGGAGATGTCGTTTCAACAGGATTGGTGGACACAGAGTAATGGCCAAGCATACGATCATCGAAACGGTTGACATCACCAAGATCTATGGCATGGGTGATATCAGCGTCGCTGCGCTGGCCGGAGTCAGCATACAGATCCACGCAGGTGAATTTGTCGCTATCATGGGTCCCTCCGGATCTGGCAAAAGCACGCTGATGCATATCCTGGGGTGCCTTTCCCGACCGACAGACGGGCAGTACATTCTCGATGGAGAAAACGTCAGCAACCTGGACAAAAGACAACTCGCCTCTATCCGCAACCGCAAGCTGGGTTTCATTTTCCAGGCATACAATCTGCTCCCAAGGACTTCCGCACTACGAAACGTGACCCTGCCATTGCTGTATAAACGCGATAACGGCAAAACGCAGGAAGAAATGGATAAGAAAGCAGAATCTGTTCTTGACCTAGTTGGCTTATCCGACCGCATACACCACCAACCCCAGGAACTCTCCGGCGGACAGCAGCAACGTGTGGCAATTGCACGCGCGCTGGTCAACGACCCGGTCATGATCATCGCCGATGAACCCACAGGCAACCTGGACACACAATCCGGTGAGGAAATCATGTCCTTGCTGCACAAGCTGCACGAGGATGGCGCGACCATCGTCATGGTGACTCATGACCCGGAGATAGCGTCCCATACTCAACGCACCATTCATTTGCGTGATGGCCTGGTAGAACAAGTTGTAAAAAACGGAAAAAATAAAAAGAAGGCGGTGGGGGCATGAAACCGAGAGAAGTCATCCGCATTGCCTGGGAAGCCATCACCAAGAACACTGTGCGCTCGATTCTGACAATGCTGGGCATCATTATCGGTGTGGGGGCGGTCATCATCATGATCGCTATCAGTGCTGGCACAGAAGCCACAATCCAAGAGGAAATTACCAGTCTGGGCTCGAATCTTGTATTTGTGCAATCCAGCTTTTCGCGAGGCGGACCGGGTCAAGGGCCAGTAGGCGGTCTAGTCTTTGACGATGCCACAGCAATCGCTGATGAAGTTAATGGTGTCAAGGCTGTGGTGGTGGAGATGAATTCAGAACAATTAGTAAAAACAAGTAATGTAACGCTAGAAGACGTATCAATATTAGGTACAACTCCTGACTTCCCCTCCGTACGCGATATGGAAATCGCCCAAGGTCGTTATTTCACACAAGCAGATATGGACCGTAATCAAAAGGTGGTTGTGCTGGGAAATAGCCTGGCACAGGAACTCTTTGTAGAAAATGATCCCATAGGAGGTACGGTTACAGTCGGAACGTTAAAAATGACTGTCATCGGTGTTTTCGCAGAAAAGGGATTGGTCGGTGAAGTAGATTACGATGCACGTCTGTACATGCCCATCACAGTGGTGTTCCAAAAGTTCACTGACTCGCGATTCGCGCGCTTTATGGGAGACCGTGTGCGCCTGATCTATGTCGAGCTAGAGGAAGATGTCGATTTAGACGACGTTATATTGCAAATTCAATTTCTTATCGCCAAACGACATGAACTCCCTCTCGAAGAAGCCGATTTCACCGTAACAACACAGCAAGACATCATCAGCACTCAGGAATCGACCACCGCTGCTTTCCGTTCCCTACTGGCCTGGGTGGCAGGCGTTTCGCTGATTGTAGGTGGAATTGGTATCATGAACATCATGCTGGTCAGCGTCACAGAACGTACGCGTGAAATTGGCATTCGCCAATCTGTTGGTGCCACGCCTGAGGATATCCGCATGCAGTTTCTGACCGAAGCCTTGTTTTTGAGCATCATCGGTGGATTGATCGGTATGGTCGTCGGCATTGGTGGCGGGTATATCTTTGGAGCAGTTAGTGGCATGCGTACCGTGATCGTCCCCAGTTCTATTTTGCTGGCTTTTGGCTCAGCAGCAACCGTAGGTGCTTTTTTCGGATATTACCCAGCTAACAAAGCAGCACAATTAGACCCGATCGAAGCGTTACGATATGAATAATCCTCTCACCCCAATCCTCTCCCGCTGGGAGAGGGAGCATCATAAGGAAATAACATGAAAAAAACAATCTTTCTCATACTAATATTAACAATGCTCCTGGTTGCCTGCAGTAGTAGTGAAACAGAACCAAGCCTAGAAGATAGTGAACAATTCGATCCAAACTCGTTTGAGATCCCGCTATCATCAACTTTGGCAATTGGAACGCTTGAATTAGAAGAAACTGATCATCTGGTAACTTCAGACCAGGCCGCTGATTTATTACCGTTATGGCAAGTGCTCAATTCTTTGAGTTCAAGTGACAACGCCGCACAGGAAGAGATCGAAGCTATTCTGGAACAAATCCAGGAAACAATGACTACTGAACAACTAAAAGCGATCGATGGTATGGAACTCTCCCGTGAAGATATTTTCACTACCATGCAAGATTTTGGCGTAGAATTCGGATTCGGCAGCGGTGAAGGTCGCCCTGAAGGTTTTAGCGGAGGGGGACCGGGAGGAGGTGGTTTTCCCGGTGGAGGCCCTCCGGGTGGTGGACCTGGTGGCGGACTTGGTGGGCAAGAAATTTCGCCTGAACAAATGGCAACCGCACAAGCACGTCGTACTGAAGGTGGCGGCTTTGAAAATCGCATGTTGACGCCTTTAGCCGAAGCAGTGATCGAATTATTGGAATCAAAAGTTCAGTAAGTTGATATACTAGCCTTGTGAAGAGAATAACTCTTCGCAAGGTTTAAAAGGATAGAATTTCCTATGGCAAAAACCATCATGATCGTTGATGATGAAAAACGGCTGGTTTCGCTGGTGGAAAGCTATCTCACTCAGCAAGGCTATCTAGTGGTCTCTGCAAACGATGGTAAAGAAGCCCTATCCATTGCCAGACGCGAGAAACCCGATCTCATCTTGCTCGATGTCATGATGCCAGAAGTAGACGGGTACGAGTTCATGCGCCTGCATCGTAGTGAAGCCAACACGCCTATCATCCTACTGACCGCGCGCGTGGATGATGACGAACGCGTCATCGGTTTGGAGCTCGGAGCAGATGATTACATCACCAAACCGTTCAGGCCACGTGAGTTGGTAGCGCGCGTCCGGGCGGTGTTGCGTCGCGCAGGACAAACCGAGCCACAGGCCGAAGCATTACAGGTGGCAGATATCACTCTCGACAGGGATACACGCGCGGTGACGGTAGCAGACAAATCGGTCGATCTGACGCCTTCGGAGTTTGATCTCTTAGCAGCTCTGATGTCCAGCCCTGGTCGGGTCTATTCCCGTCTTGACCTGCTTGACGTCATCCAGGGGATACGCTACGAAGGTTACGAGCGCACTATCGACACGCATGTCAAAAACTTGCGTGCCAAAGTCGAGTTAGATCCACGCTCACCGCGTTATATCGAAACCGTTTACGGCGTCGGATATCGTTTCAGGAGAGAGTAAATCATGCGCTCGATCACGCTCAAAATGATACTCGCCTTTCTTGGCCTTGCTCTCATCAGTATTTTACTGATCGTTCTGCTGGCGCGCTGGAATACGGGTACAGAGTTTTCCCGTTTCGTATCAGACCGCTTTGGTGCGGATATGGTCGAAACCCTTGAAGGCTATTTCCATACGCATGGATCATGGGATGGGTTGGAAAAATCTTTTGCACCGGGCAACAACCAACCAAGGCCGGGCAACGATTCACCTCGAGGGCCATTTTTCACGGTGGCTGATGAAAACGGTCAGGTGGTTTCCCCGGGAATGGGCTATCGTATCGGTACGCAAATTCAACAATTTGAGCTCGAACAGGGCATCCCCATTGAAGTGGACGGGGAAAGAGTCGGTACGCTTATCATGGGGCGAATTCCGTTTATAAAGAATCCGCGTGAGGCAGAATTTCTACAACGCACTAACCTGATGCTATTGTTCAGTGCATTTGGTGCTTCCCTTGTGGCCCTGTTTATCGGTATATTTCTCTCCCGCACTCTTACCCGGCCCATCAGAGAGTTGACTGAGGCAACCCAGGCGGTTACGGATGGAAATCTGGGGTCCCAGGTTTCTGTGCGCTCTAAGGATGAGTTAGGCGAATTGGCTGCCTCCTTCAATAAAATGAGCGCTGATCTGGCACGCTCTACCGAAGCCCGCAAGCAAATGACCGCCGACATCGCCCACGAATTACGCACTCCACTTAGCCTGATCATTGGCCATGCGGATGCTGTCTACGATGGCGTGCTGCCACCCACTAAAGAGAATTTCGATATCATTCGTGAGGAAGCTCTGCGACTGGACCATCTGGTAGATGATCTGCAGACACTGTCTTTAGCAGATGCCGGCGAACTCAGCATTCATCTACAAGCAGTTTCACCGGGTAAACTGTTACAAGATTTGCAAGCAACTTACCAGCACATCGCGATCCAGAAAAATGTAAAATTTATTGTCGAGCCAACGTCGGAACTCCCAATGCTGAGTATCGACCTTGGTCGCATGACCCAAGTGCTAACCAATGTGCTCGACAATGCCCTGCAACACACGCCAGAAAATGGACAAATTACCCTTTCCGCCAAAAGCAGGCAGGATAGTGTTGAACTTGCCATCAAAGATAGCGGCCCCGGCATCGAAGCCGAAGATGTCAACCGCATCTTCAGCCGCTTTTACCGCGCGGATGAAGCCCGTAACCGGGATGATGGTGGTTCCGGCCTGGGATTGGCAATAGCCAAGTCCATCGTACAGGCACACAAGGGACAGATCTGGGCTGAAAGCGGGGCGGGGGGAGGCTTGATGGTACACATAAAAATCCCAATATAATTTTCATATTAATATCTGATAATGTTGGTAAAATATAGGGATATTTAATAATGGGATAAACACATGGAATTTTTCGATCAACTGATCACAGCACTCACAGAAACCCACCCTATTCACCCGATGGTGGTGCACTTCCCAATTGGACTTACCGGTGCAGGATTGCTTTTCATATTACTCGCGCTCTGGAAAAACAAAATCTTTTTCGAGCAGGCTGCCTTTGCAAACCTAGCACTATCGACTATCAGCACCATCCTTGCAAGCCTGACCGGCATGTACGACAATCAGGTCAATTATCTGGGTGACGCAGCAAACGGTGGACTTAAGATGATTCTGGCCATCGTGCTTTTCCTGGTGACAACCGGCACCGCCTATGCACGCTGGAAAAACCCGGATTTATTTGAGAAATCAAAAGCGCCTTATGTTGCCGCTTATTTCATCAGTTTCGTCCTGACACTGATATTAGCCTTCCTTGGCGGCGTCATCCTTTACGGATTTTAGAAATTAGGAGAAAAATGAATAGAAATACAACAACCTTCATCTTGGCTTTTAGTCTGCTCGCCAACCCTATCCTGACAGCCTGTGGGATTCCAGCTACCTCTGAACCAACAGAAACGGGTGCGCCTGAACTTGTATCATCCCCAGAGGGGGGCCCTGCGACCAAAGCCATATCCGAAACTGAAGTACAGGAAGAAGTTCCGCCCACCGAGATCCCAAAAGAATCTCCTGCAGATGCTCCAGCAAGGGAAGTCAGCTTCGCCAATGATGTCAACCCAATTATTCAAAGCCGCTGTATCAACTGTCATGGCGGCGATCGCATCGAGGAAGGACTGGTCTTTTTCACTTATGAAGATGTCGTAGCTGGCTCGGACAATGGTCCGGTTGTTATTCCGGGTGATATCGAGGGCAGCCTAATGGTAGAACTGGTTGCGAACAAGAAAATGCCAAAAAAGGGACCGAAATTAACCCCTCCCCAGGTACAGATCATTACAGACTGGGTCGCTGCGGGCGCACCGAATAATTAGGTACACAATAATTTCACCAAGCAGGCCAGACGTGACGTTTACATCTGGCCTGCTTTTTTTTGTTCTACCGTTCCTCGATCTCGCATAGTACCAAAAACCCCTCTGGAGAGGGGCTTGACAAGCGACCGCTGGTCGCTTATATTAAAGACACAAGAGCGACCGTTAGTCGCTTAAGGAGAACATATGCCAAAAGGAATCCCCCTTACAGAGCAAGAACAGCAGCGAAGACGTAAAGAGATCTTCGAAGCCTCTGTGCATCTATTTTTGGAAAAAGGCTTCAATGAGACCTCCATGCGAGAGATCGCTGAAGCAGCTGGGATTGGAAAGTCGACCTTATACGACTATTTCAAATCCAAAGATGAGATCCTGATTTCCTACTTCGAAGATGAAATCCAGGAATTAACGGAGCGTACGCAAAATATTAAAGAACAAGACCTGGATATTGCAGAAAAGGTCAGAAAAATTATGCAAATGCACGTGGAGTATTTAGTTGACCAAAAGAATTTTTACCTGAAACTCTCCGTAGAAGCCCAGCGACTTTCAATCGGAAGCCAACAACAAATCCAGACAAAACGTTACGCGTATCAAGACATGTTGTGCGAGCTGATCGAAGAAGGCACGAAGCAGGGGATATTTCGATCTGTTAATCCGTTGTTCGCCGCCCGCAGCATAAATATGCTGCTAACGATCGCTGTATTCACTTCACGGCCTAGCGCTGCTGGAACGCCCGAAGAATTAATGGAAGAAGCTTCAAACATCTTCTTCAAGGGTATACAAGCCTGAAGTATTTTTGCTAATATGAGCGACTATCGTTCGCTCTAACAAGTACCGCAACAGAATAAAATTATTGGGTTACTTTGCAATTGTTCGTTGCATGCTAAAAAGTGCTCTGCATCCTACCGTGTTGCGACACAAGGAGAATGAAATGAATTCCTACATCCTGCCCCTCTCAGACACACAGGCCGACCTCGAGAACGTCGGTGGAAAAGGCATGTCGCTGGCCAAACTGGCCAATGCTGGCTTGCCTGTCCCCGACGGATTCCACGTTACGACCGAGGCTTACCGTCAGTTTGTAAGTGCTAACAATTTACAATCCGGCATCAACGATGCGCTCAAAGCTGTGGACACTACGCAACCTTCTTCACTCGAAGTTGCTTCCGAGAAAATCAGCGCTCTCTTTGCTCGTGCCGAAATCCATGCTGATCTGGCGAAAGACATTTTAGATACCTATGCAAGTTTGCCTGGCGAAAATCCCGCTGTTGCGGTTCGTTCATCTGCCACCGCAGAAGATCTGCCAGAGGCTTCCTTCGCAGGCCAGCAGGAAACCTATCTAAATATCACTGGTGCAAACCAGGTATTAGAAACCACAAAAAAATGCTGGGCCTCCCTGTGGACAGCGCGCGCCATCGGCTATCGCGCCCGTCAGAATATTGGCGGCGAGGGAGTGGCCTTAGCGGTCGTTGTGCAATTGCTCATCAATGCTGAAACGGCGGGCATTATGTTCACGGCTAACCCTATCAACGGAAAACGCGACGAAGTCATCATCAATGCCGCCTGGGGGTTGGGCGAAGCGGTAGTAGGCGGGGAGGTGACTCCCGACACTTTAACGGTCAGCAAGCAGGATGGGAGTCTGATCGAACGAGAAACGGCTGAAAAACTGGTCATGACCGTTCGGACGGAAACAGGCACCGAGGAACAACCCGTTCCAAGTCATCTCCAAAAGAAACCTGCGTTGAGCAACGAACAGGCTGCTGAATTGACTCGATACGGCATTGAGATCGAAGAACTATACGGCATACCGATGGACATCGAATGGACGTTAGCCGATGGCAAATTCGCCATCGTGCAGGCCCGGCCTGTGACCGCCCTGCCGGAAGCCCCCATCGAATGGGTACCGCACCACCCCAAGGGGGTTTACATGCGTGCCAGCGTGGCAGACCTGATGCCCGATCCACTCAGTCCATTATTCATCAGCATGGGAATACCAGCACAGGTAGAGCAAATGCAACCGATGGGAAAACGATTGCTTGACTCCGAACCCGTGTTGGCTAATGATTATTTCACCAGCGTAAATAATTACGCTTATATGAATGCTGCTTTCCGACCTGGAGCCTGGTGGTGGGCACTGACCGGCCTTTTACCTGCCTACCCAAGACTGTTACGCAGGCTAGTACCGCTCTGGCGTGATGAACTTAGTCCTGAATACCAGGCTTTTGTTGCCGGCAAGAAAGCTTTAGTACCTTCCGAAATGTCCACAAACGAACTCTGGCACGAGACACAGGAACACGTGGACGCAGTCGCCTATTATGTTTGTGGGCTGATGTTTGCCACCATGGGTGCCTCGGCTGGTTCCGAGGGATTATTGACCAGGGTGTACGACAAGTTTTCCAAAGGTGATGGTGACCCCGAAGCATCAACCTTGTTGATGGGCTGGGATAATGTTCCAGTACGCTCAGAAAAGTCATTATATGACTTGGCAACATGGGCTCGGGAAGATGTTGAGTTGACAAAGTATTTATTGGAAACGCCAACCGCGGAATTAGCAAATCGGATTTCTCCTCTCCCTAGGGGAGAGGGGTCAGGGGTGAGGGCATGGTCTGAATTTGCATCACGTTTCCAGGGGCATCTCAATAAATTTGGGCACATCATCTTTCAATTAGATTTCGCCGAACCATTGCCGCTCGATCACCCCGAAATGCTGCTGGAAAATATCAAGATGTACTTGCGCGGCGAGGGGGTCAATCCGCACGAACGGCAACAGTCCAGTGAACAAAGAAGGATTCAAACCACCGAAACCATGCTCAAGCGCTTGAAAGGCTTCAAGTTGTGGGCCTTCCGTAAAGCCCTCAACTGGGGGCAGTCAATGGCTGAAGTGCGCGAGGATGCCCTGGCAGAAATTGGGTTGGCATATCCCAAGATGCGTGAATTACTGCGGGAATTGGGAAAACGTTGCGTTGAAGCAGGTGCTATCCAGCAACCAGATGAAATTTTCTGGTTGGAGAAAGATGAAATCAATGACTATGTGAACAAACTTGAGCACGACCAAGCATTAGATAATTTGTCCGAACTTGTGGCAAGCCGCAAAAAATTCAATGAACGGGCTAAGCAGAGCACACCGCCACCCATGATGCCAATGAAAAAACGCGTTGCGGGTATTAAAACAGATACCTTTATCCCTCACTCGGATGAAACACAAACAGGAAATATTCTCAAAGGTGAACCCACCAGCACTGGGGCAGTAACCGCCACCGCGCGCATTCTGCACGGGCCCGAAGATTTTGATCAGATGCGAACCGGTGACGTACTGGTTGCAGGAACTACCACTCCAGCCTGGACACCGCTCTTTGCTATGGCATCCGCAGTAGTTACAGATATTGGTGGTCCGCTCAGTCATGGAAGTATTGTCGCACGTGAATATGGCATCCCGGCCGTAATGGGTACAGGCGTTGCTACTAAACGAATCCAGAGCGGGCAGGTCATCACTGTGGATGGCACCAAAGGCGAAGTCATTCTCGATACATCCGAAGAAGACCAACTTACCTCACCTGTGGAATGGCCTAAAACCGAACGCGGAGTCACATTTGCCCGCGGGAGCCTGGCCGAGCACATCCCCAGCCCCGTCTCGCCGCTGTTTGCCACTTTAGGATTGCAAATCGCCAACCGTGAAACCTCCCGTCTCTGGGAAGAAGTCGTCGGAGCAGAGGGTGCACACGAGATGATGAGTAGTAGTGGCTTTTACATTACCCTCAACAACTACGTCTACGGTGGCTTCAAAATGGGTGGTAAGCAAACCTGGAGCCTCACCAAAGTGATGCTCACGCAACTTGGTCCCATGTTCCGAGGTAGTGTCGAGCGCTGGCAAGCAGCCCGTCAAAAGCTGGCTGAAGTTGTGGAAGAATGGGAAGCCAAAGACATTATGTCGCTCTCGCCCTCCGAGCTTTTGGAAGGCATAAGGATAGTCTTCGGTGAAGCATGTACCTATTACACCGTTATCCAATCTACTCTTCCGATTGCCTCCACCAGCGAGGTTGTTTTCAGCCGCTTCTATAATGGGTTGATCAAACGCAAAACAGATCCCGAATTCACGACTTTGCTGTTCGGATTCGAGACCATGCCTGTACGTGCGGAAAAATCGCTATTCGATATCGCTGCCTGGTTGAAAGAGAATCCCTCGGTGGCGTACTATACGCTTCGAACTGAGACTGCAAGCCAGGTCGCCGATTTCAAACAAAAAACTCCGCCCGAAGGGCTACCCACGGACCTGTGGAATGAGTATCGCTCCCGCTTCGACACGCACTTCGAGGTATTCGGGCGCACTGTCTACGAGTTCGACTTCGCCAATCCCACCCCCGCCGAGGAGCCCAGCCCGCAATTCGAGGCAATCAAACTGTTCCTTGAAGGCAAAGCGGTCAGCCCCTACGAACGACATCAGGAAGCCGTTGAAAAACGGGAGCAGGCCACCGAGTCCATTTTGAAGCGCATCGGCTGGCCGCGCAAAGGCTGGTTTGAGAAATTACTCACTTGGGCGCAGGAGACGGGAGCCATCCGCGAAGATTCCATCGCCGATATGGGGCTGGGACACCCGCTCATCCGCCGCATGTTTGCCGAGCTGGGTAGGCGCTTCGTTGCAGGTGACGCTATTGAAACGGCTGATGACATCTACTGGCTAGAAGAACACGAAGTCGAAACGTTGATCGGTTCCCTTGAAAAGGGCGAATCACTTCCAAACTTTGCAGACCGCATTCCCGAACGCAAAGCTAAATGGCAGGCTGCGTTGAAAATCGTCCCGCCGGTCATGCTACCGGAGAAATCCTTTTGGCAAAGATTCGTTGGCGGTGGCGCACCGGAAGAGAAAGACGGCAAGACCGTACTGAATGGGCTCGGTACCAGTGACGGACAGGTTACCGCCCCCGCTTGCGTGCTCTACGGTCCGGAAGATTTCAGCAAAATGAAGCCCGGTGACGTGTTAGTTGCTACGACAACCACTCCCGCCTGGACACCGCTGTTCGCTATGGCTTCGGCTGTCGTCACCGATATCGGCGGTCCGCTCAGCCATAGTAGCATCGTTGCACGCGAATACGGCATCCCGGCCGTGATGGCCGCCCGCAACGCCACCCGTTATATCCAGAGCGGGCAAATGGTCACAGTGGATGGCAAAGCTGGCACGATTGTGCTGGAATAATTGATATTTCACTTGGAGAAACTGCATGGATAACTTTTTTGGCTACAACCCTGAAACCGGTGAAATTAATGAAAGCCTCACAAGTGAATATCTCTGGTCGAGTGTAAACACCCGTGAGGCCTCCCCAGATGTGATGACACCTTACACTTGGTCGATCATGAAGTTTGGTTTTGAGCAAATGATCATGCTACCTGGTCATCTGGGAATTGGAAATATTTGTGGTCGCACCTACAACAATGTTAGCGTGGGTGTAACAGCAATGCGCGCACTTGGTATGGGTTTGAAGTCCTTCAATGCCTCTAGCAAAGAATTGTATGGCATCGACGCTAATAATATAGACGAGTGGGATGTCCCTCTTATTCCGTTTGGTCTTCAGGATCGAATCCTTGTATTGCAAAATACCATCCGTTTTATAAACAAAGTAAGAAGAACAGTAAAAGAAATGGAGACACATCTCCCCCAAAACCCAGCCTGGTGCGAGACAGAACACGGCAAGTTACCTGCTCTGGGGAAAGAGGAGCTTGTTATTTGGGCAAATGAAATCCTTTTGCCTCAACTGGTCAAGTGTTTTTGGTGGATGGTGGGCAGCGCGGTTACACAAGCGAATGTTGTTAGCAAATTACGCACTGAACTCCACGATCAGGTTGGATCAAAAAATACAATTGTGCTTTTGTCTAATGTAAGCTGCGATATCGATTTCCTTGCTAGCCTCGGCCCCGTCGTTGGTTTGGACAGGGTACGACGCGGAATTTTGAGTCGCTCCGAATACATAAAGTTATATGGACATCGTGGTCCACACGAGGTTGAGTTGTCTTTTCCTCGTCCAGCTGAAAAGCTGGATTGGATCGATGAGCAGCTTGAGGGACTCAATCAATCTCCTGTGGAAGTAGATAAACTGCTCGTCGAACAGCGCGCCCGGTACGAAAAAGCCATGGAACGACTGAAAACGTCAGTTCCTAAAAGCTTCAACTCAATATCCCGGCGGCTCAGAGAAGCCGCTCGACTCACTCGTCTCCGAGAGCACGGTCGGTCTGAGAGCACTCGCGTAGTGTGGGTGGCGCGCGCATTTGCCTTGCGTACTGGAGAATTAACCGGCCTAGGCGAGGACATCTTCTATTTAGGACTTGAAGAGGTCACCCGCATGCTCGGAGGACAAAAAGAAGTTTCATCCAATATTCGTACACGCAAAGCTGCATATGAGAAATATGTCGCCTTGCCGCTCTATCCAACCATCATCATGGGAAATTTCAACCCCTTTGAATGGGCTGCTGATCCCCAACGCCGCACAGATATCCATGATTCAACACATCGAATCAGAAAGCAATTCACAGACCAGATCAAGGGTTCGCCCGGTTCTGCAGGGGTTGCCGAGGGGCAAGTTCGCATCCTGAATTCTCCTGAAGAAGGTGGACAGTTACAACCTGGTGAAATTCTGGTTGCAATCACCACCAATATCGGTTGGACACCCATATTCCCGCGCGCTGCAGCTGTTATCACCGACGTCGGCGCGCCGCTCTCACACGCCGCCATCGTTGCCCGCGAACTTGGCATCCCAGCTGTGGTGGGTTGTTTCAACGCAACCGAGCTGCTCAAAACCGGCGACCGCGTGCGTGTGGATGGCGGTAAAGGCAGCGTAGAGATTCTGCAACCAAAAAAGGAATAACACAATGACTCATAAAGAAAATTGGGTAGAGAAACAATTCGAATTTGAATTTCCTGCATCGAAGTACGTAGAATACCTACAATTCCTACGTGAAACGCCCGCAAAGATTGAGAATTTATTGAAAGGCATACCAGAGAAAGAACTCATCCGACGGGATGGGGATGCCTGGTCAATCCAGGAGAATGTAGGGCATTTTCTAACAGCCGAATCCCTGTTTTTAGGCCGCTTGGACGATTATGAAAATGATGTATCTGTGTTGCGACCGGCTCGGTTTGAAGATAATCCTACGGATAAATCCAACTTCAATGAAAAGGATTTTCAATTGATTCTCGATGAATTCCGAGCGCAGAGAGAAATCTACATCAGCCGATTAGACGCACTATTTCCTGAAGATTTTGGCAAGGCCATCTTGCATCCCCGGTTGAACAAGCCAATGCGCTTATGTGACATGTTGTTCTTTCACGCACAACATGACCAACATCATTTGAAAAGGATCGCTGAATTAAAAG
>CAZCPP010000062.1:0-15886 GCA_964500655.1 uncultured Anaerolineaceae bacterium
TCTGGAAGGGTGAAAATGTTGGCAAAATATATCAGACGTGGAATTTCGGTATTACATAAACACTTATGGAGACCTATATGTCGGAAGAACTGTTCAAACAAATGGCACAAACTATCATCGACGGCGAGGAAGAGGTAGCCGCCGAACTGGCGCAAAAAGCGCTGGATGCAGGCATCGACCCACTTTCGGTTATCACAAACGGCTACATGCCTGGCGTCAACGAAGTAGGCGATTCCTTCGCTTGCGGTCAGGCTTTCCTGCCCGAATTGGTCATGGCAGGTGAAGCTATGAAAGCCGCTATCGCCGTGTTAGAGCCTGCCATGCAGGCGGCTGGTACGGAACGCCAGATTCTAGGCAAAGTAGTACTGGCCACCGTCGAAGGCGACATCCACGAGATCGGCAAATCGCTGGTCGGGACGATGTTGACATCATCCGGTTTTGAGGTCTATGACCTGGGAGTGGATGTGACTTCCGATGAACTGTTGGCCAAAGCCGAGGAGGTGGATGCAGACATTATTGGCTTGAGCGCACTGTTGACGACCACGATGGTTAAACAAAAGGAAGTAATCGATGAAATCGCCAAACGTGGCATGAATGTCAAGGTGATGGTGGGGGGAGCGCCGGTGACGAAGGAATGGGTTCAAAAGATCGAGGCGGATGGCTATTCAGAAGATGCCATCGGAGCGGTCAATGTGGCCAAAGAGTTGATGGGAGCATAAAATGAAAACTGAACTCACCAGCAAAACCCAAAAAGTTGAGTTCGACACGGAGGGGACATTCGTTGTTATCGGGGAAAAGATCAACCCGACCGGGCGTAAAAAACTGGCTGCTGCCCTGAAAGAGAGAAATTTGGACTATGTTCGCAATCTAGCGGATAAGCAAATTGCTGCTGGAGTAGATGTCTTAGATGTGAACGTCGGCGTGCCAGGGATTGACGATGTAGCCATGCTTTCGCAGGTGGTGCAGTTACTAACAGATGAATACGACATCCCCTTGTGCTTGGATTCACCCAACCCAGATGCGCTGACCGCCGCCCTGCCTTTGTGCCCCGGAAAGACCCTGGTCAATTCGGTCAACGGCGAAGAGAAGTCCTTGAGTGCGGTGCTGCCGTTGGTCAAGGAGCATGGCGCGGCTGTTATCGGGCTGACGATGGACGATGACGGCATCCCCAATGACCCGGAAGGCCGCTTGGCGATCGCTGAGAAGATCATCGAGCGCGCCGCTAAACGGGGAATCCCTGCCGATGATATTGTGATCGATCCGCTCGTTTTGACTGTTGGAGCAGACTATCGCGCTTCTTCCGTCACGTTACAGACGATTGAACTCGTCCGCGCCAAGTTCGGCGTTAACGTCAACCTTGGCGCCAGCAACGTCTCGTTTGGGTTGCCGGAACGGGATGTGGTCAACATGGCTTTCCTTTCGATGGCTATCTACGCCGGAGCGACCTGCGCCATCACTGACCCGATGAAATACTCGCTTCACATCCGCGCGACCGACTTGCTGCGTGGACGAGATGCGAATGCGATGCGATATTTGAAGTATTATCGGAAATATTCGAAACAATAGATTATTTTGCTAGTAATCAAAATTATGCAGTACATGTTTTATATGTACTGCATATCTATTTAATGAGCCATTGACACCTCCTCACTTTACCAGTATAAGCACGCCATGAATCGCATCTGTACTATCTTTGGTTTTATCCTTTCCCTCATATTGACCGCGTGCAGCACTGTTCCAATATCCAGAGGATCAACTGGAACTCCAGCCGTGACAATCAGTCCTGAAATCTCTCCAATACCAACAGAGACAGCTACGTTTACCCCCGCTCCACCAATAACTCCATTAACACGCATCCAGACGGGTGAACAAGCATTATTTTTCGGTGATTACGAATCAGCACGTGTGGAATTTGAAACTGCTTATCGAGAGGGAGACAACCCACAGGTTCAGTCAGCAGCGTTATGGGGACAAGGACGCACCGAGTATGCTGATGGGCGTTATAACGTGGCATTAGCGTCGCTACAAAACATAATTACAGAATTCCCCGATTCAGCATTTATCCCCTATGTAAATTTCCTGATGGGAAAAGCCAACTATGAGTTGGATCAATTCCATGAAGCGGCTGCCAATTTCAACGATTATTTAGAATTGCGCCCGGGTGTGCTGGATGCATATGTTCAGGAGATACGCGGAGATGCTTTTTTCGATGATGGAAGTTTCTCTAAAGCGCTGGAGGCCTATAATGCGGCGCTAGCAGCACCCCAAGTTGGTGAATCTCTGTATTTGGAAATAAAGATTGCCCAAACACATGTTGAGGTAGGGGATTACGACACAGCTATCTCTACATACGATTCGATTTTCTCTCGTTCGAGCAACGACTATATCAAGGCACAAATGGATTACCTGGCCGGGTTAGCTCATCAGGAAGTTGGTCAAACCGAATTGGCCTATGAAAGATATAAGCACGCCGTTGAAAATTATCCACTTTCTTATAACTCATATCTGGCGTTGGTCGAATTGGTCAACGCTGATGTCCCAGTCAGTGATCTGGATCGTGGCCTGGTGGATTACTTTGCAGGTCAATATGATGTTGCCCTGGCCGCGTTGGATCGCCATATCGACGCCGGCTTCGATACTGATGGTACGGCGCGCTATTATCGCGCTCTTACCCATCGAGAGCTGCAAAACTATGAAATCGCTATCAATGGGTTTTCCAACTTCATCTCCAATTACCCGGATCATCCCAGGTGGGTGACAGCTTGGAGTGAAAAGGCTTACACGCAGTGGTTTTATGTAGGGGATTATTTAAACGGAGCGCAAACATACCTTGATTTTGTGGAAAAGACTCCAACTCAGCCCAAGGCGGTGGATTATATAATGATCGCTGCCCGGCTCCTCGAGCGGAACAATCGTCTTGAGGAAGCTGCCAATGTCTGGCAACGCGTAGCAGATGAGTACCCGGATAGCTCACAAACTTCGCTGGCGCTTTTCTTGGCGGGTATTGCACAATACCGCCGGGGTGACTATCATGTGGCTTTGCCCATTTTTCAGCGCAGCTTGCTACTCTCCACGCAAAAAGAAGATCAAGCACGCGCATATTTGTGGGTTGGAAAAACGCAACAGCAATTAGGAGACGATGTTGCCAAACAAACTTCTTGGCAACAAGCACAAGCTAGCGATCCGGCCGGTTATTATAGTGAGCGTGCTCGAGAATTGCTGGTTGGAAGTACACCCTTTGAGCCACCTTCTACTTACAGTATAGACATCGATCTGGAAGCTGAACGTGAGGATGCCGCCGCCTGGGTGCGTGTCTCCTTTGGACTGCCAATGGATACCAACCTGGATGGGCTTGGCCCATTGGCTGGTGATATTCGTATTGTACGTGGGACAGAATTCTGGGAATTAGGGCTATATGAAGAAGCGCGACTGGAATTCGAAGACCTACGAGATTTCGTTAGCAACAACCCAGAAAATAGTTTCCGTTTAGCCAATTACCTGCTTGAACTGGGGCTTTATCGAACTGCCATCTTTTCCGCCCGACAGATACTGACATTAGCGGGATTAGAAGAGCACGCCGCTTCCTTGAGTGCGCCACCATACTTCAACCACGTCCGCTATGGGACATACTACGCTGACCTTATCCTGCCAAACGCTGAAGAACAGGGTCTGCATCCTCTGCTTTTATTTAGCGTGATGCGGCAAGAAAGTCTTTTCGAAGGTTTCATCCGCTCAAATGCAGGCGCGCGGGGTTTGATGCAAATCATCCCCAGTACAGGCGCAAGTATCGCCAGATCAATTGGCTGGCCAGTTGCATTTGAGTATAAAGATTTATATCGCCCGAACGTGAGTGTACGCTTGGGCGCGCGTTATCTTGCAACTAATCAAAAACTATTGGATGGTGACATGTACGCTGCACTGGCAGCCTACAATGCCGGCCCAGGAAACGCAGCTGTTTGGAAGGATCTGGTAGGCGATGATCAAGATCTACTGCTAGAAACCATCCGTTTTCAGGAAACACGCGATTACATTCGCTATATTTATGAGATTTTTTCGATTTACCGGACTTTGTATAATCCGATAGATTAACCCCTAATAATAAAAATCTGGTCGGTCAGTAATCAATTTTTGCCTTATTCGATATTCTCGACGATCTTTTTATGGAGTGTTTCAGAATCTATATCAAGCACTGATACCAATTTGTCTCTGCCTGTATCCCCAGCCACTACTTCAATACGATTCTTGGTAATTTTCAAGATTTCAGACAGAAAATTGACCAATTCATGATTGACCTGTCCTTCAGAAGGTGCAGCTGCAATATGGACTTTAATAGTACCGTCACTCAGAGCGCCAATAATTTTGTTTTTTGTAGCACGTGAGGTAACACGTATCGCAAGCGCTGAACCTTTTTTCCCATTGTGGAGTTTATATTTTCGTTTTGTCATAGCCACCTCAGCTCAGGGTGATCAGAAATCGAATCAAAGCAGAAGATAGAATTTGTACCAAAATTATAAGTATTAATGGGCTGAAGTCAAACATCCCAATCAGCGGCACCACTCTGCGAATGGGAGCAAGGAGAGGTTCTACAAGGTTGTCAATCGTTTGTCGTACTGGATGATATGGATTCATAAAATAGGAGAGGATGATTTTGACAATAACTAATAGGATAAGAAAATCAGCAATGATATTGATGATATCTTGTAAAAGGCGAATCACTATTTGTCTCCTTAGCGAACGGGGCGAGACCCCACGATAGCAGTTCCAATACGAACAAGGGTTGCACCTTCCTGAACGGCCACCTCATAATCAGCACTGGTACCCATAGAGAGTTCGCGCCAATCAGCTTGGGGATAGCGAGAGGCTAAATGGTCGCGTAATAGACGTAAGGTTCGGAAATAGATGCGGGCATCCTCGGGATTCGTTTCCAGCGGAGGCATGGTCATCAAGCCGTAAGTTTTGAGATTCTCCAATCCCATAATCTCATCAATAATTGGGTAGAGCGTAGGCCAATCTGCTTCGCTTGATGCAGGCCAGCCAAACTTAGATTCCTCTCCTCCAACATTGACTTCCAGCAAAACCGGCAAAATGCGCCTTGCTTCTTTTGCCATGCGGTTGAGGCGCACTGCCAATTTCATGCTATCCAAGGAATGTAAAAGGTCAAAATGTTCGATCACCAAGCGCGCCTTGCGGCTTTGCACATGACCGATCATATGCCATTCTACACCACTTTCAGATTCGAAGGCCATTATTTTGCTTACACTTTCGTCAGGATAATTTTCGCCCAGAACCCGAACGCCGGCTTGAACTACTGCTTGAACAACTTCAAGCGGTTGCGCCTTGGTAACAACAACCAGTCGAATGGATTCAGGATCACGGCCACTGCTTTGAGCTGCCGATGCAATCTGGTCCAATGAACGCTGGTAACGTTCTTGGATCTGAGAGACAAGTGTATCCATATGGATTATTTTACACGAAGATTGGTAGATTTTTATTTACCCAGAGCAAGTAAAGCACCAAAACGACCGGTCTTTCCGTTTTCGCCACGGTGAGAGAACCAATCGTCAGTATGGCAAGCTGTGCAAATATTTGCGTTTTCTATTTGCCTTACTCCTGCTTTTGACAACAAAAACTGATTGGCTTTCCATAAGTTGAAATGAACACTTTCGCCATGCCTCTCAAACAAGGATTTGGCTTCATTACCGAAGGTTTGCCGTACTTTTGTAATTACATCTTCGCCAACTTTGTAATGATCAGGTCCAATGGCTGGGCCAATAGCAGCCAACACATCGGCAGGGTTAGATGCATAGCGCTCTTGCATGGCCTGTACAGCAACACGCGCTGCACCACGGACTGTTCCAAGCCAACCTGAGTGCACAATTCCAATGATATTTTTTTGGGGATCATACAAGAGAATAGGCGTGCAGTCCGCAAAGCGCATGTAGAGCGTCACATTTGGATTATCAGTTAGCAAAATATCGGCTTTTTGATAGTCCGAATTAAGCGGGCGCGGGGTGTCGGCAAAGACTACATCCGCGCTGTGTACCTGCCAGACATCGTGAATGGAATCAGGCTCTCGACCCATCGCTCTAAACGAGCGGATACAATTTTCTCTAACGTTTTGAATGTCATCGCCGATTGAACCACCTACATTTAGCGAACCCCAGGGATGTGGACTAACCCCTCCCTGGCGCGTAAAAATTGCCTGGATAATGTACTTGGGCAAAATTTCAAATGAATAGTAACGAAGACCGTTTTGCTGGGAAAATGGCATGAAGCTTATTCTGCTGCTTTTACATTCGCAAATTTCTTAATAAAGAACTGCCGGGATTCTTGCATAGACTCATCGATATTGGGGTAAGCAAACCAGGCTGTAAAAAATCCAAACATGGAACCGGTCAGTACCCGTAAAAAGGGTGTGCTCTCACGATATGCCAAGATCTCTGCCAACACCGGCCATTCGAACTGGCTGAACAACTGGGAAAATCCATCCAACCCAACGGGACCAAGCCCCAGCACAACCCAAAGTGTCCAATGCAATTGCGGGAAGCGGCGTCCTATCAGGCCAAAAAGCAGTCCAAAAAAAAGAATGGAAGCGTAAATTGATACATCTCGTTCACATAACGCGACCTTATATCCGACAATATCATCGCCTACATACCGTCGCGCTTCCAGCCGAGAATGATCGCTAGGATTATGCAGATGTAAGATGCCTGTGGCCGACTCAAAATCGAGGACATTTAGCCCCGCTTCTTTCAACGGATAATAAGCCTGCTCCCCGTATAAAAAGAAAGATCTGAATCCAAACTGATGACAAAGGGGACTATAAATTGTGTAAATTACCCTGGCTGGGGTGGTTATTCCATTTTGCATGAGAATCGGCGCCAAAAATGGCAAACCAACATAGAGTAGCATGACCAAATTCAAAACTGCCAAATAATGATTGGAGATCCAATACATAACTTTGTCTGCAGCGCTAATCGATTGCCCACGTTCTACGCGTGCTTCGTAGGCTTCGCCGCCGATTTCCTCAAGCTGATTACGTCTATCGCTGGCCGCACCGAGCGTCATCATCAGTTTTTGTCGATCGAAAGGAGCTGTGAGTTGATACGGACCGACCTCAACAACCGGTATCTCAACCAGGTATGCGCTCTGCAAAGCAGGATCTATGTCAATGTTAACTTCAATTAACCGATGCGGGTATTGCTCTTGCAAAGACTCCAAATCTGTCTTGGCCTGATCACATAGGTGGCAGTCTTCGCGTATATATAAAGTAACAGTAAGCATCAAACACCTAAACCCCTAAAAATCTATATTGAATTTTAGAGACCAAAATCAACCCAGAAGCCAAACTGTGCCAGGCGCTCAAAAGTACCTGCGAAAAGCATAATACCGATGATGACTAGGACGACACCCATAGCAATCTCTACATAGCGCATGACTTTCCTGTATTTGCGCAAAATATTGGTCACCCACCCAACACCCAAGGCCGCGATTAAGAAGGGAATTCCCAATCCAATCGAATAAGCGGAAAGTAAAGAAGCACCCTGTGAAACCGAACCACCGTTGAAAGCGAAAGTCAGAATTGTACCGAGCACTGGTCCCACGCAAGGTGACCAACCAGCGGAGAAAAACACACCCAGCATTCCAGATGAGAGATAACCCCATTTCGGATCAGGAAGCTCCTGTACACGAGTGTCATACTCTAAAAAAGGAATTCGGAACACACCGATCATATGTAAGCCGAAGATAACCACGACCACCCCACCTACCTTAGCGAGAATAAATCGTAAATCGAATAATAGACTACCGAACGCAGAGGTTGCAACACCCAACAGTACAAATACAATGCTGAAACCCAACACAAAGGCTAGGCCATGTGAAAAAGTAATCCAGCGATTTCCATTCTCAGAAATTTCTCCGCCCGCAGCACGCCCACTCAAATAGCCGACGTAGGCAGGTACTAGGGAGAATACGCACGGGGAAAGAAAAGAAGCTAAACCAGCCAAAAATGCCAGTCCGAGAGTTATATTCGTAAAATCCATCTGTATAATTTACCTTTCTTAAAGGGATGGTTCTTTGACAATGACCTGTGTACCAACGTTAGGCCATTCCATTTTGATTTCAGTTTGCTCAAGCGAGACATATGGGGTTGTCCAACGAAAGATCCATTTCGCGTGTTCAGGGCGTACGTTGATGCAGCCGTGCGAACGGCGCGTGCCAAAGTCATTGTGCCAGAAGACCGCATGGATCGCGACCCCTTCACCACTGATAAACGTCGGCCATGCCACTGCAGCGGTATCATAGCCACTATCAGAAGCTGTGTTGGCAGACATATGAATAGAGACCATTTTTCGCCAAGCATGTAGTGTGCCGATTGGTGTAGCAAATTCTCCGGCGCCACTAGCCATCTTGCAGAAAAATACTTCAGTATTGCCTTCATAGCAGGAAAGTGTCTGATAAAACACATCCATCACCATAACTTTTTGGGCGGGATCGATATCCGGGCTGATAGGAGCAACTTCCTCTTCCGTGATCATGCGGAAGGCAGCGCCATCGGCCCAGAAAACATCGCCATAACCATAGCCACGACCAAAATCTTCGTTCCAACGGTACACTATGCGCCCGGATTCATCTGCGCGGATCTGGTCGATCCAGACTACCTGGCTGTAGTAAAGACGCGGCATTTGCCCTGTTTCTGTTATATATCGGAAACTTGGGGAACGAATTGGTGGATTCTCGATGAACACATCCACATATGGAACCGTCACTTCCGCCCAGAATCCAATTTTCCCTTCGGGCATGGCTGTCATTGGGGTGGTGGGTAAATTGCGAATTGGCTGCACATGGGGAGTATATATATAGCCTTCGGGCGTTTCTACCCAGGACTTGCTCACACCACCAAAATAATTCGTTCCAATTACTTCGCGCAGCCATTCAACCACACCATCTTCAGGAACGGTGCGAACCGTTGCTGAAGATTCATGCGGTTTTGCTTTGATGTCGGTTGAATAAAAATATGGAAAAACGCTGACCCTTCCCAGTCGTTCCCCGGTTGGGAATTGCATAAATGGCGGTTTGGATAACGATAAGCGCTCAAAGGGATCGAGGGTCATCACTCCCAGTCCCATACCAGCCAGTTTTAGAAAATCGCGGCGAGAAATTGCTCGTCTCATACTACTCTTCCTGTCTCTCGTTTCAAATAAGCATAATCTCAAATATTCTCAACGTCAACGTGTCTATGAGTAAGTGCTAATTTAGACCAAATTACGCATTTGCATCTTACGATCTTTTCCAGAAGGCTTCCAATCCTTTCAGACAATCCGCGCTGACCTTGTGTCCCACTTCCGCCTCGCAAAATGTGACCTGCGCCCCCGCCTTCTTGAGCGACACCATCGATTGCTGAGCTCGTTCCAACGGAACCAAATCATCTTGAGAACCATGTGCAACAAAAAAGTGTTTGTCAGCCAGTACGCGCTGGTTGAGTAGGTCATCCACGCCATCGGGCATAAAACCAGCCAATACCGCAGCTTTGCGAATACGCTGAGGATAAAGCAACGCCAGCACGTTTGTTAGCGCCCCACCCTGGCTAAAACCAACCACATCAAATTGTGTAGCGTCAACATTGGCCGAAGAACAGACGCCATCCACAAGCTGGATCAAACTTTCTGTAGCGGGCACAAAGTCGGATAACGAGGGCAGGCCCCAGGTTCCGGGTTGAAGCGCTCGCCAAGAGTAACCACCGCTATCTACAGCATGTGGCGCACGTGGGGCGGCAATCCACATTTCATCTGGAAATTTTTGTGAAAAGACCCACATGGAGTTCTCGTCACCCGTCCAACCGTGTAATAGGAGTAAAAAGTGGACTGGTTCCTGCACCGCATCGCGCACGCGCACAGTCCAGCCCTTATATGTAAAATGACGGGTTTTATTTACGTCCAGCACGCTTCATCATCCAATCAAATAGGAAAAAGAAGAACGCGATCAACGCAACCGGTATGAGCGCAAACAAAAGGCAGAATAAACCAAAAGTCGCGGCTTCTACCCCGTAAATCAGGTAGATTAATCCCAGACCAACAATGAAAAGCAAGAGCAATGCACCAATCCCTAATTGAACATTTGTCTTTTGGGCATAATCCCGCAAATCGCGACTCATAACTTGCCTCCAAACAGATTGCGGCGTAAACGGCTTGTCCAAGAGACCATTTGCTTGAGTTCCGGTAAGGCGACTTCTACCGCTTTATCTCCACGCTGCGCTACTTTCCGAACATCAACCTGCTCCAGCAATTCGATATCGGCTACCTCTGGGCGAAGGATAATATCCGGCTTATCAACTTTCAGGCGGTATTCAGCTACGGCACGGTTGCCCACGTCTACCGAGCGCATAAAAACGTCAAAAGCCTTTGCAATGCGGATGTGTGCTAAACGGTCTAGAATGGGCCTCGGTAAACCGCTGGGAACGGGTACGCCAATAGATCGAGCTGGTTCACCCATGGGAGAATGTAACACGACAGCCACTACTGGCAAGGAAGGTGCTAACCCGCGCGCTACAGAAACAGGTACCGGATTAAGCACACCGCCATCCACCAATTCCCAATCTTGCCAGGTATATACTGGAAAGATACCGGGGAGAGCAATAGTAGCCAGTAAAGCGTTTTTTACCGGGCCATTGTCCAGAAGTACTTCACATCCACCTTTGAGATCAACCGCTATGACTGCACAGGGGATCCTAAGATCAGCAAAGGTGCGATCCAACAATACTGTATCCAACCACTTTCGAACCCCCCCCAGGCCAAGTAAAGACGATCTTTCTTCTGTTGATCGACCATACAAGCGTGATTGGTCTACTTTCGAAAATATATCTTCAATCTCTTCTGGAGAATTTCCAGCTGCATACATCACCGCCACAATACCCCCAAAGCTGGTGCCAGAAATGGCACGGATGTTGAAACCTTCTTTTTCCAAACGGCGCAGTACGCCAATATGAGAATTGCCTTTGGCTCCACCACCGCCAAGCGCGAGTGTAATATCCATTGAGCGCTATTATACCTAACTGAGATACCAGTGATTTAGTGCCACGATAAGCGCATCAATTTCTTGCTTTGTGTTATACCCTTGGACAGAAACGCGAATCAATTTGTGGTCATTCCACTCAACCACCGGTATTTCGATTTTATATCTGTTATAGAGATTTTCTTTGAGAGCACCGATATTGGTTTTAGCTTGGAGTGGAGCTGCAGTCATTTGTACAAACCAGGAATCATTTGCATACAACGATGGCAAGCCGCTTAAGTCACAAATGCGCGCTTCAACATCTACCGCCAAGTCGTGACAAGTAGTCCGCACTCTTTCCCAATTGAATTCTTTTTGAAACTCGATTGCAGCCGGCACAGATAAGAACGCAGCCAAATCGCGTGTGCCCCACAATTCGTGATGATCTACAAACTGTGAAGGTCCCGGTTCCTCCGCTTCGAAACCCCACGAAACCACCAATGGTTCCAGTAATTCTTGCTTCTCAGGCCTGGTGTAAAGGAAACCCGCACCTTTCGGTGAACATAACCACTTGTGCAGGTTTCCCGTATAGAAATCCGCACCAATTTCTTCCAGGTTGAGAGGAATGTGCCCGGGCACATGTGCACCATCAATAATAGTGATGATACCTTGCTCGCGCGCACGGCGGCACACATCTGCGACCGGGAAAGTTGTCGCTGTTGAACTGGTTATGTGGCTGAGAAAAATTGCTTTGGTCCGTGGCGTAACCCCCGCCCATAACTGTTCCACGAAATCATCTTTTGAATCAATAGGTACAGGGATCGTCTGGCGGATATAAGCAACTCTCTTTTTTTGCGCAAGAAATCTCCAAATGCGATCACAAGCGCCATATTCATGATCAGTTGTCAATACTTCATCACCTGAATTGAGAGCCAAGGAACGCGCGATGATATTGACCCCTATCGTTGCGTTGGTGACGTAAACTAAATTATCACGTCCTGTGCCAAGATACTCTGCCAATACTGCACGTGTTTCAGCCATGCGTCCAACAAAACGACGATCGAGAAACTCTACCGGCTGGCGTTCCAATTCACGCTGCCAACGTTGATACTCCTGAAATACTGGTTTGGGTGTTGCCCCGAATGAGCCATGGTTGAGAAAGATAACCTCTGGATCAAGTAAAAAGTGACGGCGTAGATCATTCATTTCACAATGGTAATCGCAAACGGATTATTTTCAAATAGAGCCAGGACATTTGTGGTAATATCGCCATGTGGATAAAGTCAAAATCGTTGCAACCAACCGCAAGGCAAAGTTTGAATATTTTATAATCGAAACCTTCGAAGCCGGCATCGCTTTGCAGGGCAGTGAAATCAAATCAGTCCGCGCCGGGCAAGTCAGTTTGTCGGAGGCCTTTGTGCATACTGATGGCGAAGAAGCCTGGTTACGTGATGCCCACATCGCGCCCTACGAGCCAGCTAATCGTTTTAATCACGATCCTGTGCGTCCGCGGCGATTGTTACTGCATAAGAAAGAAATTCATAAACTATGGGATAGTGTCCGACAAAAGGGCATGACCATCATCCCCACACGTGTCTATCTCAAATCTGGTCGTGCCAAGGTTGAAATTGCCCTGGCTCGCGGGAAGAAATCGTACGATAAACGCGAAGCCATTGCCAAACGCGACCGGGAACGCGACAGCGCAAGAGAAATGCGGATTCGTTAACTAAGAGAGCCGATATGCCCCCTTCTACCATCGGCGGGATCAACCGCCTCCCTGAAGAAGAAAAATACAAGCTATATAGTCAGGTGATTCCCAAAAAACTGCTGGACCGTTTCAACTTACCTGCTGCGGATTCAATACGTCTGCGATCCATGTTGAAATTCGATTACGAATCAGGTTCAACAGATGTGGAAATGTCGCTTTTTCATGAACTGCGATTTCCCGATCCCATTCTTTATGGACATCTGACGGATACAATGAATGGTCAGATCCACATACTGCTTTATATCTTAAATGACCCAGACTCTCCACGCTTCAACGTCGACCGAATGCCTGATGGCCGCACAACGAGATTCGGTACACGGATACGGAATCTTGAGGCTGAGGAAGCGGCCCTTAAAACAGGGCTGGCTCCGGGTCAGATTAGAAACGGGTTGCGAATGCTAGCTGATGCAATCGTGTCTTTCGAAAAGTTTATCGAAGAACTTGGACATGATATGTACTTCATCGAGCCGCTTTACTATCACAACGCGGTTATCTTTGAGCGGTATGGATTTACCTACCAAATGGGGCGTAAACGCATGGAGAAATATCATGCTGGCTTCTCGGAAGGTAGAGAATTCTTACCGCTGCTTGATAACAGCACTTTTCGTAAAACTGAAGCGGCCAATAGCATCCGCCTGCGGTCGTGGGCTATTCATGATGAAATTCTGGGGGAACCCTTCACCAATGTGACCATGTATAAGAGAATCGGTAAACCAGCTGGAATAAACACTGCCCCGGGTAGTAATTGGTAAACACTGGGGAATCCAAATCTGCCGAACGAATTTGGAATTGTTTCTACCCACAAATGCAGTGGACTTATATTTTTACACAGATTTTACATCTTTGCCACATGGCGATAATGGGAAATCTCTAAAATGAGCAGCATAAACACAAAAGGAGAAACTCATGTTTAGATTTACTTTGCTGTTCAAAAAGACTGTTTTGCTGGCACTTGTGTCTACACTTGCGCTGACTGCTTTGCCTCTGTCGAGTGTTTCTGCCTCAGGCCTATATATCCCCAATGAACCACCCACAGGTGAATCAGAGCAATCTAACGACCGTATCGAACAAATCTGGGTGCGATTGCTGAAAGCCTACGAGCGTCAGGGTCAAATGCTGGACCGTGCCGGTGAGCTAATCGGCAGGATACAGAATACGATTAACAGGATGGAAGAAAACGGAAAGGACGTTGTTGCCTTACGGGTTGCGCTGGATGCATTCGATGCTGCTTATAAGGAAGTTCATCCTATTCACGAGAGTGCCAAGGGCATTATCAACTCACACAAAGGATTTGATGCCGAAGGTAAAGTCATTGACAGGGACCAGGCAATTGAAACAGTCAAGGAATTAGGCGCGAAGATGAAAGAAATTCGCGAGATTGCTCGCGAACCTGGCAAGGCTTTGCGCGAAGCAATTAAAGCCTTCCGTGAGGCATATCGCCCGGCGGAGACATCCGATTCATAACAATTAATAACCTTTCCTTTTATTGAGCAGAGATGCGAGCAATCGTATCTCTGCTTTGACCTTTCCCCTCAGTTAGCTTAGAATCATGACATCAATCGCAAACCAAGGAGTAATGCATGTATACAACTGAGGGCAAGAAGATCATTCACACCGACAAAGCGCCAGATGCCATTGGCCCCTATTCACAAGCTGTTTGCACAGAAGGCATGGTTTTCACCGCCGGTCAAATCGGTTTTGATCCAACCACAATGGAAATCGTCAGTGGTGGGATTGAAGCCGAGACCCGCCAGGTACTGACCAACCTGAAGCATGTACTGGAAACAGCTAATTCAAGCTTGAATTATGTTGTCAAAACTACCGTGTTCCTGCGTGATATGGCTGATTTCCCCAAGATGAACGCTATTTACGGGGAGTTCTTCCCTGAGAATCCGCCTGCACGTTCTACTGTTGCAGTCAAGACCTTGCCGAAAGAGGTGGCTGTCGAGATCGAAGCAATCGCACTAACAGCATCTGCAGACGGAGATTAATTTTTCCAATTATTGAATCATGCCATCCGATCTGATCCTGCTCGTGGACGATGAACCGTCCATCATCCAACTTGCACGTATGTACTTAGAGCGTGAGGGTTTTCACGTACAAGCAGTAGGGGATGGGGAAGCAGCTCTTGAAGCGGTAGCAAGCCATCGTCCAGCTTTGATCGTGCTGGATATTATGCTACCGAAACTGGATGGGTTTGAAGTCTGCCGTCATTTGCGTGCCAAGGATGACTCTGTCGCCATCTTGATGTTAACTGCTCGTGATGAAGATATCGATAAAATATTAGGCCTTGAACTTGGTGCGGATGACTATCTGACCAAACCTTTTAATCCTCGTGAATTAGTGGCACGTGTGAAAGCAATTTTGCGCAGAGATAAAAGACCAGTGCAGGATGAGCGACCAGTCTCGGTGGGAGATCTGACCGTCGATCCTGTCCGTCGTGAAGCACGCCTCGCAAATCGGAAACTTGACCTGCGTACCCAGGAATTTGACTTGCTTCTCACTTTGGCGGAACAGCCCGGGCGTGTTTTTACGCGTGAACAGCTTTTGCAGCAAGCTTGGGGCTTTGATTTCTATGGTCAAACTCGTACCGTAGATGTACATATCGCACACCTACGCAAGAAAATGGATGATAGTTCTGTAATAATTGAGACGGTGACAGGCGTGGGATACAAGCTGGTCGAATAGCATGTTTGCTTCACTCCGATCTCGTCTTTGGTTGAGCTACGCTTTGCTTATCGCCACAGCCTTGGGAGTTATGGTTGTGGCGTTTGTTTTTTACTTATGGCGCAATCCGCTTTTATACCGTCAAACGCTTGCACGCCTGCGTATGGTGGAATCTGGTATTGTCAAGCGACAGGGAGAAGTGTTAGGGCAATCGCTTTCGATAGCAATGGATCGAGCTGCAAATGCATTTGATGTGCGAATCTTACTGTTTGATCGAAGCGGAGAATTACTCAAAGATACATCTCCTTTGGAGGCTGGTATTGAATTACCAGGAAAACGTATATTTAACCGTGAAATACCGACTTTGCGCGATGGGGCGGGTAATGTATGGTTATATTCACAACAAAAATTCTTTGGTTTTCCCTAATGGTTATTGGTAAAAATTTCAA
Organism: uncultured Anaerolineaceae bacterium; assembly: GCA_964500655.1. Taxonomy (GTDB): domain Bacteria; phylum Chloroflexota; class Anaerolineae; order Anaerolineales; family Villigracilaceae; genus JAABUE01. The sequence continues at coordinate 15,874 of CAZCPP010000062.1, forward strand.
AAAGGGTGTTATT
>CAZCPP010000063.1:0-15881 GCA_964500655.1 uncultured Anaerolineaceae bacterium
CACCCTATCGCCCGTCTTTTCAGACCATCTCAATGGCTAAATAGTTACATATTTTCCATCTTCTCTAATAACTAAAGTGTCACTCCGCAGATTACCACGCATAGCGATCCATTTACCCACCAAGTCAGCTTTTGTAAACTCATTTGGTGGCAAAGTGCATCCATTTGACTCTTCACTATGAACGTTGCAAGCAAAAAGGAAGAAAATGGAAAATATCAAGAAGATTGAAAGCTTAATTTTAATTGTTTTTTACCTCCGCCCGCTCGGCGTGGGACTTCGCGCGAGGGAGCGATCCATTGGCATGCTGGTGCATGAACACCAGTGCCTCTCTCCCCGCCAGGAAAGAACTCAATCCCATCCCACATAATACAACCCCACGCTTTCAACTTATCGTTCCACTCAGTTATTATTGACCCATTTCGGCGTGGTTACGACGTGTGCCCCGGATGGGGTAGACCAGCGCCGATTAAGCGCGTAATTTATGCCATTTTACCGGTGGTGGCCTCCAATACAAACGCACCATTATTTTTCTCGTAAAACATCTAAACAATCTGCGTATCTTATTTTCGTCGTGCGTCCGGTACCAAAGACACAAAATCGTAACTTCTCAGGAAGATTTGATCCATAATCTGAATAAAGCAGGAAAAATATGCTTCCTAATCGTGTTTTTGGTTTTTCTGTAATTGGAGGGATAGTAATTTTTTCATTACGAAAAGGAACAATAGGATTTATTTCGATCCATTGTTGTGAACTTTCGTCAGGGGTGAATACTTGTATACCATACGCAGTGTTTGGAAAATCTATATATTCATCAGTGTGATTATACACAGCGTAATCGAGAAGTTCTGCAATTTCGGTTTCAGTTGGGTCGTTATAGAATGATAGCATCTTAATTGTTATGCTAGAATTTCTTTCAGCTCCATTAAGAAAATTACTAGAAAACTCTTCTTCCATATCTCGACTTAACGTGTACGCTGGAGTTGAAGATAGTATTAGTGATGCTAAAGGAAGCAAAATGCTCAAAAGTAACCCTACAATTACTATTGGAACCAGTAATTTTTTTATCATGCTTTTCATATTAGATCCTTTTGTTTTAAGGAACTGGTATAACAACCGTATCATTCGATTGAGAAATGTGGTATGTTTCTGTCATCCAAGTGAAAAACGTTAGACTAAGCCAAGTTGGGCGTTCATTCCCATAAAAGATTATGGGGGTTTCGCGGGATTGAGTTGTGGGCATAGTTCCATAAGAAATAGAGCCTAATCGTATTGTTTTTCTACGTTTGTTGGTAATCACTTTTAATGTGACTTCCCCATCGGCATAATGTTTTCAACAAATCAGGTACATCAAATTACCCACCAGGCCAAACTCTCCAAATGAACTTCTCTGTAAATCCCTGCTCGATCTAAATAAAACAATAGACTTCTTGTATAAGTGCTTCCGACGCCGTCCTCGGCATCGAGGCCACCACCTAGGGCAATATGTATGTTACATCTTGCAAGATATCTAATATACTATCAGGGTTTCAAAGCCTCCAAATGGCAAATATCATTTAAACGCTTTAGCAAAGGATAGCCATCCTCACCCAGGATCAACTCGCTCAAGCTGGCGTTGTCCAGCCCAAACACCCTGCGCCTTTCAAAGGGGAGTCCTAAGGTTATGCGCAGCAGTTCGCTCAACGAGCCGCCATGGGCGACCAGCAAGATCGTTTGCTCATCATGCTTCTTTTTAACCTCTTCGAGAAAAGCACTCACGCGGGCAGATAGGGCCTGCAGTGTTTCCCCACCCTCGGGCGGCTGATTGTAATCCCCCAGCCAGGTTGAGATCATACCCGGGTATTTTTCACCGGCTTCATCCCAGGTCAACCCTTCAAGCACTCCGAATTTCATCTCCCGCAAGCATGGTTCAGGCAAGATATCTAGGCCGTTTTTTTCAGCGATGATCTCCGCGGTTTCCCGGGCGCGTTCGAGATCGCTGGCGTACAGGGCCTCTATTTTTCTCCCCACAAGGCGCTCCGCTACGAGCTCCGCCTGGCGTACTCCCAAATCTGAAAGCGGAATATCCGTCTGCCCCTGGTAACGGCGCTGCGCGTTCCATTCAGTTTCGCCGTGGCGTACGAGGATCAAATGTAGCATGCTACTTGACCTTCATGGGAATACCGGCCACCAGCAACAGTACTTCATCGGCATGCCGCGCCAGAATTTGATTGGCGCGTCCTAAAATGTCGCGATACGCGCGTCCCAACTCGTAGGGCGGGACAACTCCCAGCCCAACTTCATTCGAGACCACCAAAACTTCAACCTCTGTCTCACCCACATAGGCCACCAGAGCCTCTACTTCAGCAACTACATTATCTTCGATTTCAGCATCGAATGGATCTGCGCTGGGATCGTCAAAGGGATCACTTCCAGGAGCAGCGGCATCCATCAAATGATTGGCAACCAGGAAGGTAACGCAATCAATTAAGATCACCTTTGCCTCGCTTCCCATCTCCCGAAGGGCACCCGCGAGGTTTCGAGGGGCTTCCAAGGTTTCCCATTTCTGCGGTCGCTCCCGACGATGCTTTTCGACCCGTTCACGCATCTCATCATCTTTGATCTCAGAAGTGGCCAGGTATAAAACGTCATCCCCACCTGACTCCTTGGCCTTGTTCTCCGCAAAAGTACTCTTGCCGCTGCGCGCACCACCCAGGATCAAGGTCAACTTTCCCATATAATTTTCTCCAGGGTATCCATATCCAGGCTGGATTCAAGCGTATCAGCCAGGCGCGTCAACGAAGCAGCAAAAGGATTTTCATTATCACCCACCTGTTCTTCCTGCCATCCCAAATCTTTCAACCAGGCCCGGCGCAGGTTTTCGTTCGAAAACAATCCATGCATATAGCAGCCCCAAATCACCCCATCTGCGCTGGCAGAACCATCTGGCACACTCACTGTCTGATCGCTTCGCTGTGTGATCTCCAGCCATGGGCTCTTACTCTCAGTGCGCCCCATATGGATTTCATAGCCGCCCACTCTTTGACCGGCTAGATTTTTTAACCAGCCAGGGCCGTTTTGAACCCGTGCGCTGGCCTGATGAGTGGCCTTCTCGCCTGCAAAGATCGTCTCAACAGGTAGCAAGCCCAAACCAGGTGCGCTGTCCCGTTTCGATTCCACATGCTGGGGATCATGCAGAACTTCTCCCAGCATCTGGTAACCACCACAAATCCCAACCACCGCCCCGCCATTGCGAGCATGCTTTTGTATGACCTGATCGAATCCCTGCGATCGCAGCCATTCCAGATCATCGATCGTGCTCTTGGTGCCAGGGATAATGATAGCGGCTGGGTTTCCGACCTGGTCCGCGCTGTCCACATAGCGGACGGTCACACCGAATTCAGCACCCAGCGGATCGAAATCATCGAAATTGGCAATACGAGGCAAATGTATGACTACGATCTCAATCACTGCGTTCCTCGAAACGGGTGCTGCAAAGGGATTCTCTAACGCTACCGCATCCTCTTCAGGGATGAAGAGATCGTGCAAATAAGGCACTACCCCCAGCACAGGCAAGTCGCTTTTCTCTTCTAAGATCCGTACTCCATCCGCAAAAAGCGAGATGTCCCCTCGAAATTTATTGACGATAAAGCCTTTAACCAATTCCCGTTCTTCAGACTCCAGCAACCAAACTGTGCCGATCAACTGGGCGAAAATCCCGCCCCGATCAATGTCACCGGCCAACAGCACAGGGGCATCCGCATAGCGCGCAATGGCCATATTGACAATATCGCCTGCCTTTAAATTAAGCTCAGTAGCGCTACCTGCACCTTCGATGATGATCAGTTCATATTTTTCCCGCAGACGATCCAACGCAGCCGTAGCTTCTTTCCACAGAAAATCTTTCTTGGGGTAGTATTCGCGTGCATCCAGCGTCTTCCAGGTGCGGCCCATAACCACAACCTGTGAACGTGAGTCCGCTTCGGGCTTGATCAACACCGGGTTCATATCCACGTGCGGATCCAGGCCACACGCCAAAGCCTGGGTGGCCTGCGCCCGTCCGATCTCGCCGCCATCCGGGCAGACGGCGGCGTTGTTGGACATATTCTGGGCTTTATAAGGCGCCACCCGCACCCCCCGGCGCGCAAAAAGATGACACAACCCTGTCACCAGCAGGCTTTTGCCAACAGATGAACTGGTACCTAGCACTACGAGAACTTTAGCGCTCATAGGGTCACCCCGGTGGTGAACAGCAACAATACCGCCAATTCGACCGTTTCACACAGCGCACCGTAGCTGTCACCCGTCAGCCCGGGGATGCGACGCAGGATGAATCCTGCCCCCAACCAGAGCAGAATCCCGGCAATGGCCAAGGCCAACAATCCTGCCCAACCAGCGAAGGTCCAGGCAGCAAATACTGCGATCATCGTCGCCAGGATCACTTGCGGCCAGCGAACGTTGTCTTTCATATCGCGGCCCAGTCCCTGCTCGCGGGCGTAGGGGTAAGCGAATATTGCGATCGACAGTGTCCAACGTCCCATCACGGAAGCAAGCACGAGCCCGGAAAGATGCGTAAGTGACCCGATGGCAGCAAATTTTGCCAACAATAATAGTCCACCGCCCAGCATACCGAAGGCGCCTACGCGCGAATCACGCATGATCTCCAAACGTCGCTCGGGGGTGAATCCACCAAACAATCCGTCACAGGTGTCGAGAAAGCCGTCAAAGTGCAAAGCACGCGTGAGCAGCATCCAGGTCACAAGGACGAATATGGCAACAACTTGGACTGGAAATATCAGGCGCAGACCGCTTTCCAATCCATACAGCACACCGCCCAGCGCCAGCCCAACAATTGGAAAATACCCAACTGCGCGCCCTAACTCACCCGCTGTAAACCCCCGACGGATGACGGGCGGGAAGATAGTCAGGAACTGGAAAGAAGCCAGAAGTGAGATCATTATTCTTTGTCGGAAACACCCGCTTCGGCAAAGGTTGCCATTTCGGCCAGGATCTTGCAAGAAGCCTCGGCAATGAAAATGCCCAGCGCAGCTCCAGTGCCTTCGCCTAGACGCAGGTCGAAATCGACCAGTGGCTTGAGCCCCAGCCATTCGACCATTTGCATGTGACCATATTCCTGTGAGCGGTGCGCGGATATCAGATATGGGCGCACGGCAGGAGCAATGGCAACCGCGATCATAGCTGCTGCTGTGGAGATAAAACCATCGACCATGACCGGCTTGTGGTTGGCTGCAGCGCCGAGAATGACACCTACCAGGCCGGCGATTTCAAACCCACCGATTTTAGTGAGTACGTCCAGGCCATCTTTGGGGTCAGGTTGGTTGACCTGCAGTGCGCGTTCGATGGCCTCGATCTTGCGTTTCAGGCCTTCATCGTCCACACCAGTACCACGACCAGCAATTTTAGAAGGTTCGAGACCGGTCAACGCCACAGCGATTGCCGCTGAGGGGGTAGTGTTACCGATACCCATATCGCCCGTACCGACGATATCCAAACCTTTCTCGATCTCAGCTTCGAGCACCGCTACGCCCGCCAGAATGGCCCGCTCAGCCTGTTCATGGCTCATAGCCGGACCCTTAGTCATGTTCGCCGTTCCAGGAGCGATCTTTTTATCTACCAGCGAAGAATGCGCTTCCATCTTAGCAGCCACGCCCATGTCTACCACCGTGATGCGCGCGTCAACATGCCGGGACAAGACGTTGATGGCAGCGCCACCGTGCAAGAAATTTAGCACCATTTGTGGAGTGACTTCCTGCGGGAAAGCGCTCACACCCTCCGCTACCACGCCATGATCCCCAGCCATGGTGATGATGACCTTATCTTTGATCTCCGGGATTTCCTTCCCGCTTACCCCTGCCAACTGGATAGACAGTTCTTCCAATCTTCCCAGGCTACCAGGGGGTTTGGTGAGCGTGTCCTGGCGCGCTCTGGCGGCTGCCATAGCTTTTTCGTCCAATCCTTCTATTTTTTCGATGATGTTTTGTAGCATTGCGCACTCCGTTTATCTAAATCGGAGTGCGGACTCGTGTGCTGAGCTTGCAAAGTGTTAGTCCGTTGATACCGCAGGCTGAAGTCCGCACTCCAGGTTTTATTAGAATTCGATCCCTGGCTGCGCAGAGATATTTTGCTCTTCGTAAGGATGCTTGATTTCCTTCATTTCAGTGACTAAATCGGCATATTCAATCAATTCTTCTGGTGCATTACGCCCGGTGATGATCAGGTGCAGCATAGGCGGCTTATTCTCTCGCAACCAGGTGATGACTTCATTCACATCCAGCCAGCCGAAATGCAAAGGGTAGGTGAACTCATCCAAAATTACAATCTCACGCTTACCACTTGCGATTAACTTCTTAGCTTGCTCCCAACCATGTGTAGCCAGTGCTATGGTTTCATCCATATCCTTACTGGTCCAGGTGAAGCCATCTCCAATGGGTCTTATTTCGATTCCCAGTTTTTTTGCGGCTTTGATTTCCCCATACTTCGAATTTTTATTTTTTATAAATTGCAGCATACCCACCTGCATGCCTCGCCCCCAGGCGCGAAAGAGGATCCCTAAGGCGGCGGTTGTTTTTCCTTTCCCATGCCCTGTATTTACGATCACCAGTCCTTTTTTATTTTTTGCCATATAACCTCGCTATTCCGTTTGATCCATCATGCCACTCGGAAAGATAATTGGCGCGCCCGTTACAGGATGGCCTACAATTTCTACTGGCGTTTGATAAGCAGCGCTGATGTGCTCAGCACGAATGACTTCTTGAGGGCTACCGATACTTTTTAACTCGCCTTCAACCAACAGGGCAACCCGATCCGCATAGAACGAAACCAGGTTGAGATCGTGCATGGCCATGATCACGGTCAATTGTTTCTCTTCAGCCAGTTTTTTTACAATGGATAACAAATTGGTCTGATGCTGCAAATCAAGATGATTGGTGGGTTCATCCAACAGTAAGACCGGTGTGGCTTGAGCCAAGGCCCGCGCCAGTAAAACCCGCTGTTGTTCGCCCCCGGAAAGCTTGGCAATTTGCCGGTCTGCAAAAGTGTCCAGGCAGGTTTGTTGCAACGCCAGGCGAACTGCAGCCTGGTCGGCTTCTCCTTCCCGGCCCAACCAATTCAGGTAAGGTGTACGCCCCATCATAACGACTTGTTCCACAGTAAATGCCCCACCTAACTGGCGCGTTTGGGGAACTACAGCCAAGATCTTCGCCCGTTGGCCAGTAGATAGACCAGAAAGCTTTTGCCCATTAACGTACATCTCCCCGGATGCAATTGGCACCACTCCACTGGCTGCACGAATCAGAGTGGTCTTACCGGCGCCGTTTGGCCCGATCAGTGCAAGGATTTCACCCGGATTTACTTCGAGAGAAATGTCTCGAAGCACAGTTTTTGAGCCATAGGCTACTGAAAGAGCATCAACTTTCAACATAGCTACCAGAACACCTCGCGCTTGGCCCGGCGCAAGATCCACAAGAAGAATGGCGCGCCAGCCATAGCGGTGACAATCCCAACTGGCAACGTAGAAGGCGCAAGCAGGATGCGCGCCAGCATGTCAGCGAGCAAGAGTGCGCTGCCGCCTCCAAGAATAGAAAGCGGGATAAGACGGCGATAATCAGGACCCCAAATGATGCGAATTATGTGTGGAACGATTAACCCTACGAACCCGATCACCCCCGAAAATGCAACTGCAACAGCAGTAGTGAGGGATGCAACAACAATAATGAATATTTTGGCCCCATCCACATTCAAGCCCATTTGTTTGGCTTCTTCTTCGCCAAATTGCAATACGTTTAACATATGGCCAGAGAAAGTCAATAAACCAATACCTATCAGCATATAGGGCAATGCCGCAATAACTGGATCCCATCCGATGATGGGTGAACCGCCCAACAAAAAGGAAATGGCGCGGAAAAGCTGTTGGTCTGATCTCAGCATTAAAAATGAAGTCAGAGCTGAAGCAAAAGCGCCTACCGCTACACCAGCCAGGATAAGTGTAGTCAGCGGCACCAAACCTTCGACCCGCGCCAGGTTATAAACTACAAGCACGGTAAGGATGGCTCCAACAAAAGCGCCAACAGGCACCAGATAAAAACCCAACAAGTTGGTTGGCCAGTTAAGTGACATTGTAAATATGGCCCCCAATCCTGCTCCGGAGGCAACGCCGATCAGGTAAGGATCAGACAATGGATTTCGAAACAGACCCTGATACGCAGCCCCGCTGCTCGCGAGAGCCGCACCCGTCAGCGCAACGAGAATGGTATGGGGGAGACGAACCGCGAGAATAATTGCTGAAAATGAATTCGGCCAATCGGGGTTGATATTAATAATTGGCAGCTGACCTGCCAGAATACGCAAAATCGTTTCCGGGGGAATGAACACTGCACCTAGCGCAATACTAAACAAAAATGCAACCAGAAGGAGGATCGTATTGAGGAAATAGGGTCTATTGCGCAATATAAAATTCCTGGTTAGGCATCATGTGCATGAGCATATGATGCCTAAATTTAGCAGGGTTATTCAAACAATTCAGGATGCAAAAGGCTGGCAGTTACTTCCAGCGCATCCACAAGGCGCGGGCCTGGGACGCTCATCATATTGGGGTCGATAGGGTATAGCGAATTCTCCGCAACTGCGGTGATTGCACCCCAACCTGAACGGGCAGCAACGATCTCAGGGGTAACACCATAAGGGGCGTCTGCTAACAAAATAACATCCGGATTTACGGCAATTAATGCTTCAGTGCTGATTTGAGCATAGTCTCCTTCCAATGCAGATGCGGCGTTGGTGCCACCCGCCTGGATGATAATGTAATCAATAAAGGTGCCAGAACCTGTCGTCCATGGGTTTGAGGGATCGGTCGCATCCAATTCGTAGAATACAGATGGGCGTTCAGTTACAGAAGAGATCTTTTCTTGTATTGTCTCAACGCGCGTCTCCAAATCAGCGATTAAAGTTTCAGTCTGCTGCTCATGCCCGGTCAGCTGAGCAAAGTTTCGTAGATTGCCCCACAATTCTTCATATGTGGTGGGGTCGGCCTGCCAGTATACGTTCAGACCAAGATCGAGTAAAGCCATCACTTGGTCTTCTGAAATAATATCTGCAGCAACCACCAGGTCAGGGTCCAGGGCCAAGATAGCTTCGGTTGGCAATTCATCATATAAAGCCCCTACGTTTGTAACTGCGAGTGCTTCATCAGGATACAATGAATACTCATCTCTCCCTACGACCTGATTTCCGGCGCCAATGGCAAATAAAATCTCAGTTGTAGAAGCTGAAAGGGAAACGATTGACTGCGGATATTTTGCAAGCTCAATAGTGTTTCCAAGGCCATCAGTAATTATCATCATTTCAGGAGCGGGTTCCTCGGTTGGTTTTTGAGCAGGTTCTTCCGTCAATTCCTCTTCAGGGACAACGCTAGGCACAGGTTCTACCTGCTGGCCACAAGCACCAAGCAATATTCCAAGGGCAAGTACAGCTACGAACAACACATATATATTTTGTTTCATCGAATGATTCTCCAATTTATAGATTATCTTTCTCATCCTGCCATATATTCGCCAGATGAATCAAAAACCCCTGCCTTTGGCAGGGGAGGGAATGGTTTGAGTATAAACTCGTTCCACCTCCTTTCTGCGAGGGGTGTGGAGACCGATCAAGGCGGGCGTCCTGGCTTTTCAACAATCCGCTATCCGCTGATAGCTGATCGCTGAATTACAGTTGCGCGACAGCGCCGGACTCCTCTTTGAGTCACCGGCTTCGCCTTTGAACCTTCCCATCCGGGGGATAAGGTACCTTGATCGTATTTGGATTGAAAAAGTACTACATTTATTGTACACCATCTTCAATCAGATAAAAGTCATGATTTTTCTGGAAGATCGTACAATGCAAAGTTCTTTTCTATTAACCTTACACTTTTATCAACCCGTTACGTTCTCCGAAAGCAACATAATTCTTAGGTACAATAAGGTTGTGAAACCAGGTTCATCACATTATTTACTGCTTTCTATAATCGTTATTGGATTGTTTTTGAACACGGGATGTAGCACAAAGACGACAATAGCCGATACGGCTACGCCAACATCGCAACTCATCATTACAGCGACGCTCCCGCCGACGCTGACTCCGCGTCCATCGCCGACACTAGCACCTGCTACCGCGACCGTACCTGTGACTCCGGCCGACGGGCAAACCACTTCGCAACTCAATGTGCGGAGTGGTCCTACGGCAGATAGCGACCAGTTAGGAACGATTAACATTTTCGCCAAGGTGCAGATTGTGGGCAAAGATTCCACCAGTGGTTGGTGGATGATCCTCTACCCTGAAAGCCCCACCGGGACGGGCTGGATCACAGCACAATTTGTGCAAGTACCAGATTCATCCGGTGTGCCTGTAATAAAGCCGCCACCCCAACTGACAGGGAGTGTTTCTACAGCCAGCGACATTCCCGAGGGAGAAGGCCCGACACCAGAACCTGAAAACGGGTCAGTATCATCTCCGGTACCTACACCAATTCTGGCAACCGCATTTCCTGACGGCGATTCGGCCCAATCCCCGGGTGTTAGTATCACCCTTTCTGCAGCCGCTACCCGATCGTTTAACTACAGCAGCGACATTTCAACTCCCGAAGGAGATGCGGAAGATTGGGTGCAATTTTTACTTAGCGGGCAGACCGGGCAGCAAACAACGGTAGCAGTTATGCTGGATTGTTCAGGCAGCAGTGATATGAACCTGGAACTCATTCAAAATAATGTGCTTTTGCAGGCTTGGGACAATATCGCCTGCGGGCAAGTCAGTCAGTTGCAATTATTCCTATTCGTGGGCGCGCCTTATTCTTTGCGTCTTTATCCTGCACAGGGAAATAGTTCGTTAAATTATGTCGCTTATACTGTGATGGTGCAATTAGCGAAATAAGTTCTTTGTTATGGCAATATCTGAAGGAGGTCGAAATGATTACAAAAAAGTGTAAAAACCTGGTTCTGCTGCTTGTAGCAATAACTCTTCTCGTTGCAGCCTGCAAACCGGAAGAGGAAATAACCTCTCCGTTGAGCGCCGGGTTGAGTGAACTGCAGGGGATTGTAGAGATGAAGCAGGCTGGAGAGGATGAATTTTACTCGGCCGATCCTGACTCAACCATGGAAGTGGATGGCCAGATACAGACCGGGGATGACGGCAAGGTGCGCCTGGATCTCTCGACCGGGACCATCCTGCGTGTATCGCCCTCATCCCTCTTCACGCTGGTTGCCAACGAAGAAGTAGTGGGTGGCCTGGCTACCAAGCTGAAACTGGAATTTGGACGAGTTTTCATCGGCGATAACGTAAACCTGGCTGCTCGCATTCAGGACCTGACTAAAACTTATAAATGGCCAATTTTGGTCAGTGAGGCCACTTACCAACAAGTCAAAGAAGAGTTCGAGTGCGAGCTGGTTGATTCGGTTGTGGTCAAAGGCAAAACGGAGGCTGTCAATCTGTACAGCATCCGGGGTGCAAAGGGCACCCTACCCGATCAACTCATCCAACCCTGGAAGACCCTGTAAGCATCAAGGCGCACTTTTGTGAGTGCCCCTTTCTCTTCATGCGTAAATCTCTCCTGTTCTTGCTATTACTGGTTGCCTGTACAAAAACGTCAGCCCAACCTTCTAATCATCCTTGGGGGGAGGCCCTACGGGCGCTCGATCCCGCAAATGCCTCCACGCCAGCCAATGACATTACCGCTGTCTATCTACATCAACAGGATGAATTTCTACAGGTACGTGTCGACCTGCTCGATTTCGAAAACCCAAACGACCTTTCTTTAGAAATCTGGATCGAAGACAACGCTGCACCCCAGAAACCACCACTTATCATCAAAATTCCCTCCCATCCTGATTCCTACCGCATCAGCCTTGACCCTGTGCTTACTACCGTTATCGTAGATATTCCCCTCTCCAAAATTCCACCACAACCGCTTGTAAACGTCTCCTCACCTGAAGATCAAATCACCGGGCTGAGGCTTGATGGACAAATCCCAAATCAAATCGCTCCCCTCTTGCTGACCTTTTTCGACACTTTCGCAGGCCGCTTCCCGGCCGAGGCTCTGCGCAGCTGGGATGGGGCGCACAGCAGCCCACGTGGCGAACGCCATGGCTTAAAACACTTGTTGGATGCAGTTGAAGAATATCAGGCACCAATTGTCTTGCTAGATTTGGATACACCCGAAAATATATCTGCATTAGACGCAATGGGAATCCAACCACATATCCAATCATTAGCAGATCAGGAGTTGCTCTATCTTCCAGAAAATGACGAAGATGATATTCAGTTCGTTTACCTCGAAGAGGTAACTCACCCATACCATCCAATATTTGGCAATATCACATACTTTCCTATCCCCACTGAAACTAATATCAACCAACCCACACCCGATGGACCAACTCTTGCAATTCGTCGCAAATTATTAGATATTACCCTGAATGGGGACGATAAAGACTTACTTGTGTTGGGGGGTAGCCTGACAGACACAACCTGGGGCAGCCCAGATATGGTTGGTGAGACAATGGCCTATTTCACAAGTCGTCCATACATCAAAATTCTAAATTACGAAGATTTGTTATTATTCCCTACTCAGATTGTCAACTCCATCCTTCCGCAGCCTTCACCCCCAACGGCTGAAAGGGCCCTACAGATCTTATCCATAATGGATTACGCAAATTCATGGGCAATATCTTCTGAATTTGCCCCCATTTATCATTGCCAAACCCACTCGGAAGAGATAACCCTACCTGATCGCATACTGGCAAACATATCCTATCTTGCCATCTTTGATTCCAAAGGTTCAGAGCTGACATTTCTTTTCACTCGCGACGAGACCGGCCTGCATCAACTCGTCGGTCCATCCTGGCAGGTCGCTCCCGGCATTGACATCTATCCCGGCGCATTTGCAGATGACAAAGCTTACAAACCAAATATCATTGAGAATGCGCTTGTTTTCGAATCAACCGACGGTACACAAACAAAAACCTTCACTCTGACTGAATCCGGCCTTGAAGTGGAATATCAAACGCAAGAACCCAAAACAACTCAAATCCCACTGTTGGTTGATCCTGAAACACGGCTCACGCCCAATTGGACGAAGAAATATATACAAAAGCAAACCCCCGATGGAATCGTCTGGGGACTGGAAAATGGGCTAATGGTCAATATTCAGTTCGATGGGGATATAACTTTCCACGCTTTCAACGAATCGCTATCTTTATTGAGTTCCCCCGAAGACCCGAATTTCGGTTATCCGCCGGGACACTTTGTCCCCTTCCCAATGGCAATTGTGGAAATGGAAATGAAAGATGGCTACTTCTTGCGGCTGGGACGTTTAGGAGCACCATGATAAGGTGGTGCGGTAATTGTTATTAAGGTACATAGGCGATAATCAAGCATTCGACTTCTAATACGTGGATCTATTCCTTCAAGCGCATCCGCAGAAATTGTAACTACTGTCGGGAGTTCCATATTATATCGATAATTTAAAATCTGATAAATTTTTTCCTTTGCCCATGGAGTTGCAGAGTGAGTACCAAAATCATCCAATATCAACAAAGATGCCGTTCGAATACTACTAAAACGTTTATCATAGCTAATAGTACTATTAGGACTAAAGGTCGAACGAAGGTAGTCTAAAAGACTTGGAACATCCATGAACATGGGTGAAAGACCACTCAGTACACTCTGATGACCAATTGCAGCAGCCAAATGAGTCTTACCACAACCATAATCCCCAGTAATTACAAGCCACCCTTGTGGTTGTTCAGAATATACTTTGGAAACATGTAACGCTTCTTGTACGCTTTCAAGGCTATCCTTATCTAATTTTTCGTTTTTTCGTAACGAAAAATTTTGAAAAATACAAGCTTTCAATTTAGGGGAGAATAGAATCGAATCCTCATCTTTAGGGTGTCTAAAATCTGGAGCTTTTATTCTGATTCTTTTTACGAGTTCTATATCTCGTAATCGAGAGCGAATTCTCTCTTCGATCTCATCTAATGATAAATTTGTCGTAATGACTGTGGAAAGACGGTTAATATAACGATAATTAATGATTTGGAATAATTTTTCTTGTGCCCAATTTGTAGCATTTTGTGTTCCAAAATCATCAAGCACAATTAATTGAGCTTTACGAATTTCTTCTACTCGTTCATCAAAAGTTACCGTTTCGTCCCCGTAAGTAGAACGCAAATTATCGAGCAAATCTGGCACTGTCAGAAAAAGCGTTGGAACTCCATTACCAACGGCGTGATTAGCAATTGCGGCTGCAAGATGTGTTTTACCGCAACCTGTATCACCTTGAAAAAGTATCCAGCCATCAAGTGTTTTCGCATACTTCTCGGAGTTATGATGTGCAAATTCTAATGAATCTGCTTGCATCTCAGCCAAATCTTTTCTACCACGAGGTTTAAACGACTCAAATGTCAAGTGCGTTAATTCATTTAACCGACTTATAGAAAAAAGACGGCTTTTAATATTTTGAGCAATACGATTGTCTTGACATTTACAGATATCCAGTTTGCCAAATTCTGGATGGCCCAAAGGGGCATCCAGCCGCAAATAACCTATCCCTTCACAGTGTGGGCAGTTTGGATCACCGGGGAGATCATAACCAAGATCAACCGTCGATAAATTTTTTGATTTTGTCTTTGATGTCTTGTCTGCGATCTTTTTCAGGGTCTTGTCTATCTTGCTTTTCGGCACGGCCTTCATCCTTCCAACGTTTTAAAATAGCTTCAACATACTTCCAATTGCGCTTGTTATTCTTTACCGCAATCTCAAGTGCATCCGTTACCCATTCCTGCGAAAATGTTCCTTCAGCATCTTTGAGTGCATCTGCGATCAATGGTGTCAATGGACCAATATTTTCCTCGTACAACTTGAACACATTTGGACGTTCAACCACCGGCGATGACATGATCTTAGCTGACTCACGCATGCCCCCTTTCGCAAACGCCTTTGCAGCTGCACGCCCTCGCGGGGAATTCAGGAAGTAAAACTCGTCCGCATCATTCTCAGCCTTTAAAATGCTCTCGCGCTGGAGGGCTTTCTCCAGTCCTGAAGCCACCTCATCCGTCGAAAGACCCAGAACCTTCTCTTCAAAATCAGTCTGGCGCAACGCCCGAAGCGGCCCTTCCATATGTTCCACATACCATAAGAAGAACAGGGTCACTTTCAACTCCGCCACATCGCCAATTTCGGTCAGCAATTTCTGAAAGAACTTATCGGGAAGTTGAGTAAAAGATTCGGAATCGGTGAAGCCTTTGAATTTTGACATTTTTATCTGTCATTGCGAGCCGCCAAAGACGGCGTACCCTTAAGGGGCACTTTGGCAATCTCATGTTGCGAGGAGCTTGGTTGTTTTACGGTTCGTTAAAACTCACATGCTTTGTAGCAGCGTTTTCAAATTTTGCCAGTGCACTGCGGAAGATCAATTCCACACTGCCCACGGGACCATTCCTGTGTTTGGCAACAATGATCTCAGCTACATTCTGCTTGACCGTATCCTTCTCGTACTGATCGGGGCGGTAAATGAACATGACGATGTCGGCATCCTGCTCCAGTGAGCCAGATTCACGCAAATCGGAGAGCACGGGGCGTTTGTCTGAACGTTGCTCGACGGCTCTCGATAACTGTGCTGCAGCTAACACAGGGACATTCAACTCTCGCGCCAACACCTTTAGATTACGTGAGATGTACGACACTTCTTGCACACGGTTCTCATTGCGCGTATCACCGCCCATTAACTGGAGATAGTCAACGAGAATTAGGTCAAGGCCATATTCCATGTGCAAGCGGCGGCACTTGGTACGCAATTGAAGCGGAGTAATGGCAGGCGTGTCGTCCAGGAACAATTTGGTGTCTGAGAACACTTCAAT
>CAZCPP010000064.1:0-15857 GCA_964500655.1 uncultured Anaerolineaceae bacterium
AGATAGGTTCACCTTGCTGTCACACGCCTCTTGCGTTATTTCCGGTAGAGTCTATGATATATGGAGCACCTTCTTCCGGGCGTGGTACAAAGACTTCGGGAGATGGGGAAAGTTGGTCGGGCGAATGGATATATTCTTCAACAACCATTGGTTCATCGTTCAGGAATGTGTTAGTTTCCAATGCGGCCAGCAAATCTTTCTGAGACCAATTCTCCTCTGGGCGGAAGACGTTGAAACCGATTCCACTCTCACCAGTGTTTGGTTTTATCACACATGTCTCACCCCGCTGATTGAACCAAAAAGCAGTTTTTGCAGCTTCTTCAAGAGTGCAGCAAGCGACCCCAAAAGGAATTAATCGCTCAGCATCCGGGAGGCAAGAAGATGCCAGTAAACGGAAACCGGCTTTGGTGTCCACATAGTCGCGTACCCAGAGATTTGCACGATCAGGGCTTTCGGGCAGCAGCACACTTAAATGGTGCTCATCACGTAGAACATCTATCAAATCCAGGAATTCAGGGGTGGTGGCATATGGGATTAATTGAACAACGCGATCATTCCCCGCATATTCCAACAAACCTTTTAGTAGGGCTGGCTCGCGTAAAACGTCTTTACACAGGAAAGAAGTTGGTTTCTCGGGTGTTAAATAGCGGGTATTCGTAAATCCAAGCTTGTTTACCACCCAATCGGAATGAGCAATGGGAAAGGTAACATACACCAGCTTTGGATCACCACACCACAGTAATGTACGGTCGGCATGAGCCGATTCGCTATGAACCAGATTTTCTCGTTCCTGTTTGTCTGCGGCGCGTGCTAGAAAATCAACATGCGCTTCAGCAAAATTGCTGATGACAACAGTTGGTATTTGGTTGTGAACTACCATAACCCCTCATTGTTCAGTATCAGATTCGTCTTCTTCCTCGCTTGATTTTTGCTGATCTCGCAACTTATCGGCCTTTTCGCGCAGGGACTGGAAGAAATCCGTTTCTACGATTTCATCTACTTGTTGTTTGCGCTTGGATTCGTCGATCTGAATCTTCAGCTCTTCAACGGCCTTGCGTAGAGATTGTTCACGCTTATAGACTTTATCAACCATGCCCTGGAACACACTTTGCAAGGTCTGGATTTCGTCTGGAAATGTTTTCGAGGTTTGTACCGAATCAAGTTCTTCCAAACCGGTTTCATATTCAGCTTCACCAATGTGCTCAGCGGCTTTGGTCAGTGTAGTAATTGGTCTGGCAAATAATTGTGCGCCTGCGTATACCATGAAAAGTAGTACGGCATAGGTGATACCAAAGGCGATATAGATGCGTTGCAAAATCTGTGCCTGGACTTCTTTAACATAATCCGCTTCGAAATCCACCCCTAATGCTGCTACCACCTCACCGTTGGAATCCCGAATGGGTGCAAAGGCTGACACCCAGGCTCCAAAATCGTCAGTATAAGGTGTGGGAGCGCAGTTCGGTGTACCGTATGCGCATCCGTTTGGTGATTCATCTTGGAAAGTGATTTCCTTCATACCCCCCGCATTTGGGCCAATCTTCTCTGGAACCCATGATTGCTTGAAATAGGCAAAATCATCGCCCGCATCGGGTAAGCACCTACCCCAGCTGGTCATGAATATCATTTCCCCTTCATTACCAATGATGTAGGTATATAAGCTGGCCCGCGGTTCGATACGACGGACATTACACAATACTTCCACCTGGTTCCAATAGCGAGGATCATCAGTTAGTCCATCTTCTCCAGGTTCCACTTCGGCGATCAATGCCCCCAACTCATCTCCGTCAATGGTTTGAACGGCATCATTCTCGCCCAAAATTCCACTTTCGGTTGCGCCTCGTATGGTCCCTATCAAATCTTCTGTAATGCGCCCCATCGCGGAATCAGTGGCAAATGTGTAAAACCAATAGTAGGCAACCGCAAATACCACCGTAAAGATCAGCGTGAAGCTTACCATCAGTTTTGTACGCACCCCTATGAATTTCCCTGTCGCTTTGGCCCTCTCTTCATTTCCTGTCATGACAAAGCATCTCCTAACTGGATTGATTCCAAGGTTTTTATCAACAACCAGTGGTTCTCTGGAAGTTTGTAGTGATCTTCTAACAATGCACGAACTATTATATCAACAACCTGTGTATCCCTAAGATTATACTTATTGCCAGGAAGTTGAAATGCTCCTAAATATAAACGCCGGTACCCCACACGCTCAATATCTTTAGGTTCAAGCAATTTTGCCAATTCGGGAGTACCAGGAGGCTCATAATACTCTATTGGAAACCCCACAAATCCATATTCCAAATAACGCCCTATTAACGGAGTATGCTCAACCTCAGCTGCCATACAAAGGGGAACCGAATTCCCTACAGTTTTCGCATCCTCTTTCAACTGCTCCATCGCATTATTAAGAAGTTTACCGGCAAGTCGCCCTCCTCCAGGGACTTTTAGGTTTCTGGCGTCCTTAACAATTGCGAAATCCATTAATATACCTAGATTACGTTTACGGTTATATAAAAAGCCTACCATAGCAATAGGCCTTCCTTTGAGCAATACCAGCCATTGGTGCCAACGTTCTGTGGCTTGCAAATCGATCGGTTTTTCAGCGCGCTGCTGCATTACGGGCAAATAACGCACGTATTGTGGTAGATAATCGGTGTAAATATTCAAGTATCCATTTAAGTGCTCTGTGTTTCCTCCAATAATATCGTGAACACTCAATCCAATATTCAAATTATCGAAACCCACATAACCCTCTAAAATTCAATCCCATCCAGGACACTCTTCCTTTTAGAGCGCGACAGTCGATAATTAAGCAGACTAGAATCATAGACCCTCTTCAAGTAAATACTGGATGCTATGCCTCCAATCCCTGCCAAACCTGCTACCGCTAAATAAATTTTTGTTGCCAAACCCAGGCTGATCAATCCACTCCCTACCAGCGACAATAACACTACCAGAAGCACACAAGCAAGGATAGTAGCGCTCGTAATGAAATAGCTGTCCATAAATGTTGCGATTCGCCCTCGGCGCTCGTCCGGGATCAAGCCTTGTAAAGCCTTGCGAGACGGGTCATCCCACGCATCCAGCACCGTACGGGAAAGGAAGCGCGATACCGCAGCGCCTACCAGATTCGGAAGCGCGAGTGCAACCACACTGGCAGCGGTCAATGCGGCCGGAAGCACGGAAAAAGCATTTTTCAAAGATATTTTGGTTAGGAGGCGACTGGTGATCAACCACTGGAACAATAAAATACCAGTTGTTTGGATTGCCTTATAGATTCCTAAAAATTGTTGAAATTCCAAATCAGTTGCTACGTTATTCTCAATAATCGAAAGGAAGTTGAATTCGACTAAAGTCAGAACAATCCCTGCACAAATCATTAGATATCCAACCGCTTTGAACAATGGCAGGTTCCTAAAATAATCCAATCCAATTGCAATTGTCTCACGCAGGCTAGTATCTTCCTCTCGAGATTGACGTGCTCTTAGCGGTCGCTTTCTGAAAACCAAACGCAAGATAATTACAGCCAGAACAAGCAAGCCAGCAGCCAGCATTAGGATGCTGGCAATACTTCCGGACCTCTCTGTAAAAGACACAGCTGGGCCGGCAGCCAGGCCATTACCTAACAATCCACCTATCACAGCGCCAGATGCCACAATAGGGAAAATCCGCTGGGATTCAGCGACAGAATAAACATCATTTGCCAATGCCCAAAATGCCAGTGGCATGATCATGAATTGCTGATCGGCCAGGATATATAACGCAGGATACGTAATAAAGTCTGAAACGCCAGCTTCAAATAAAACTTGAATAACCAAATAGATTGCTGCTAATCCTAATAACAACCAGGTAACCAGATTTAATCGCGAAAAACGATCCACAAACATGACGTACCATCCGGCAGCAAAAATCGTAATTAATGTTGTGATGATCCATAAGGTTGGAACCTTGTCAACTCCAAGATTACTAACAAATCCAGCAGTCGCAACGACATCGGATAGTTCCAGAACCATCATATTCATGGCTAGCAGCAACCACAAGGAGAAGGCTAATCTGACTTCCCCTGCTCGAAGATTAAGAAGTTTTAGAATTTTTTTTAACACGAGTACCTCAAAGTGGATAAATTTGTGACTCTAAGCTCGAATTTTATCATAGAGACATACTTCAACCTCAAAGGTACTTTTGATAACCAAAAAAGAAAAAAGGCTGGGTTCGAAACCTAGCCTTATAGATGCATCTTTCCGAGCCTTATTCAATCTTTTTTATCTTTAGCTTGATTATTCCCCCCGGCGTTTCTGCTTCGACTGTTTCGCCGACTTTATGCTCAATCAAAGCTTGACCGATAGGGGATTCATGAGAGATTTTGCCATTTGCAGGATCTGCCTCGGTAGCTCCAACTAGATGATAAGTCTCCTCTGGGAAATCTTCCTCTTGGATGGTGACATGAGAACCAATCATAACAACATCATTGTTTGCTTTCCCTTCAATGATGACCGCATTCCCTAATATGTACTCCAATTCCTGAATACGTCCTTCCAGAAACCCTTGATCTTCTTTAGCTTTGATGTAATCTGCATTCTCAGAAAGGTCTCCCATTTGAATGGCTGCCCGAAGACGGGCAGCTAACTCTTCACGCTTGGAACCTGTTAACTCTTCAAGCTCAATTCTCAATTGCGCAGCACCTTCTGAAGTGAGATAGGTTGTTTCTGTCATGGCATATCCCTTTTTACTATACTTCAAAAATCTTGTCAAAGAAAAAGAGATCCATCTAATCTCAATCGGGTCTCAAAGAAATATTAGTGGTGAACCCAATTATGGTTTCTCGAGGGGATTAAAGAGTTTTTGATGCTCCTCAATGGCATAACGATCTGTCATTCCAGCAATGTAGTCACAAATCGTACGTTCAAGACCTCGCTGATCAATATATTCCTGGAATTGATTTGGCAAAGTAGCAGGTTCATCATGATAGGCGTTAAATAGATCTTCCAAAATTTGCTCAGCCTTGATTTGCATACGTACTACCCGGTAATGACGATACATTTTGTTATAAAGAAAGTCTTTCAATTCACGGTTGCGATTGCTCATTTCTTCACTGAAGACAATAACATTATGTGATAATTTCTGAATATCTAATGGGGATTGCACTCCACTATCTTTGAGCTTTGCATCGGTTGCTGTGACCAGATCAGTAACCTCTTTACCAATTAGTTGGCGGATCAACTGATGCCGGATCATGTCTTCCAATGCCGGGCCACGCCACTTGATACTATCAATCAAAATTTCCCATATGGCAATGCCATTCAGCATTTGGGGAGTGAGCATGCCAGAGCGTAGTCCATCGTCCAAGTCATGGGCACTATAAGCGAGTTCATCGGCTACGTTAGCGATTTGTGCTTCTAGGTTGCCGCGTAATTCAGGATTAAAGTCTGATGCGTCTGAGATGTCATATTCAGATTCGTGCTTTACCATACCTTCGCGTACTTCCCAGGTAAGGTTGAGACCGGGAAATTCAGGATAGCGTTGTTCCAGTTCTGTGACGATGCGAAGCGATTGTTTGTTGTGGTTGAAGCCGCCATAATCTTTCATCAATTGAGACAATACTGCTTCCCCAGCATGCCCAAAAGGAGAGTGTCCAAGGTCATGAGCCAGGCAAATTGTCTCAATCAAATCTTCGTTACCGCCTAAAACGCGAGCGATGGTGCGACCGATTTGCGCCACCTCAATTGTGTGGGTGAGGCGTGTGCGATAATAGTCACCTTCGAAATTAATAAAAACCTGTGTCTTGTATTCCAAACGACGAAAGGCCGTAGTATGGATGATGCGATCTCTATCACGTTGAAAAGACGTACGATATTCTGGTTCGTTATCAAGAAAAGCGCGCCCTTTGCTATCCTTGCTACGCATTCCATAAGGGGCCAAGCTTTTATTTTCGATTTCTTCTAGTTGTTGGCGGGTAAAAAACATGGTTTCCTTCTTAGATAAGAATGTCATTGCAAAAAATAATTTGCAATGACATTAGAAAGTAGGGCGAGTGGGAATCGAACCCACATGGTGTTACCACCGATGGATTTTAAGTCCATTGCGTCTGCCAATTCCGCCATCGCCCCGGATGGTGTAACCTAACGGTTAGCTAATCCAAATTTTTGAGTTCATCCGGCCAATTGTGGCTCTCTTTTTGTGAGAGTCCTCTGGGCGTGGAAACCGGTTAGCATGAAGACACTAACCGGGGATTTTTTTATTATACAACATATTGCTTACTATTAATGAAAGAGCAGTGGCCTCCAAAGCCTCTGATGTGGGTTCGATTCCCACCCGGGATACAGAAATCAGATAATTCTTGTCGAAATTTCAAAAACATTGAGGAATTACTGGCTGGAATACGTTTTAAACAAAAAGGGAAACTCGCAGAGCTATCGATCAAAAATTGACCTTTGTGGTTCAAGTCTAATAATACCCATGTAAATCGCTTGATGTAACTGTCGAGCTATTTTTGGCTTCTCTATGTTACTTTGTTTACTACCCGTTACCTAAAAACACTTATACAAGTAAGGAGAAACACATTACCCTAGGACAGCACCCACATGGACAGGGCAAATACAACACGACAATTGGCACACACTGCAAAGTTTCGTGCCATAATATCAAGTGATCTTGCTAATCCCCCCGTCGGTAACGCAAACCGTTACTTTTTCAACAGCCTGATTACTTCTGTGTTGAACCCAGCATTGTTTTCACTTATAATAAGCTTGAAGGTATGAAAATAACTATCAAAAAATTGGACACAGAACCCAAATGACACCCCATCTGACGGCATTTGAACAATATCTCAAAGACCGGCCTACCGGGATCTCACCCCTTACCATTCAAACTTATATTTTATCTGTTGAGAAATTTACAGCCTGGCTTGAAGAAGAAAGCGGAGAGCCAATACAACTCCACGCGTTACACCGGTTAATGTCAGAGACTACAAGGAATACATGCAACTCAAGGCGCAGTACAAATCGGCGACGATCGATAAGCATCTGACCGGTCTGCGCTCTTTTTTTACTTGGACCGTCAAGGAAGGCTTTCTCAAGAAAAACCAACACCCTGTTCTGGTTCAAAACGTTAGAGGTCAATGTCAAGCACCTCATTGGCTGCACGCCAAGAAAGAAAACCGGCCGGTGCGCAGAGCTGTTGAAGACTACGGGAGTAAGCGGGATGACGCAATTATCAAGATGCTTCGCCACACAGGTCTTGGGGTGAGCAAACTCTGCGCCCTTGGGCTTTCCGATATTCAAATGTCAGTCCGCCAGGGCAAGGTGATTGTCCGCTCTGGAAAGGGCCGCAGGTATCGGGAAGTAGGGCTCAATAAAAAGGTGCGACCAACTCTAAAGGAGTATCTTGCAGGGCGACCGAAAACAGACGACACCCATATTATTATTGGCAAACATAGCCCGCTAACCCGTCAGGGCGTTAGAAAAATCGTCGAAAAATACGGACGTCTGGCTGGTTTGGAAAAGGTTAGTGCTCATATGCTCCGCCACACCTTTGGAAAAAGTTTGCTGGATAGCGGAGCAGATATCGTGTTAGTGTCAGACCTTATGGGTCATGCCAGAACCGATAGCACAGCACGCTATACTCGCTCGAGTGAGCGTGACAGGGAAGTTACCTTAGACCGAATGGCTTACGAGGAATAGCGCCTGATTCTAGCGAAAACCATGTCTGACCAGTTGCCCAAATCTGAGGGGTTTCTAAACGTCAATGTCAATTATATCCTTGGCAGTGCTGGTGATGCTGTTCCATGGGTCTTTCTGGGTGAATTTGCGGGACACATAGTTGGTCTAGTTGTCCCAGATATTCTCATCTCTGATGGGACAATTGGACATTTAGGAGGACTCTTGTTCGCAGCCCTGTATGGCCTGAGGGTGTTTACCAGATTTAAAACCCACCGCTCGCGCAATCTTTCAGATTGCTTGTCTGACGCAGAACGGCTGCTTAGAAACGGAACGATTGACGAAGAAGAGTATAAGACGCTCCGGGTTGAATGCATTGAGAGATATTCAACAGCTAGGAGGGAAAACGATGAAGATATATTATACAAGAAGCGCGGTAAAAATCAGGGAACGTCTGGAGGGCACGAATGAGAACCTTTGCAGTTGTTAGCGGCAAGGGTGGAGCGGGAAAGACATTATTCTCAATTGCTATGGCACATGTGCTTGCGCGACGAATTATCTTTGGTAAGGTTAAGGAAATCCCCCAGACCGATATTCCCGTAAACGAGCAAACAGGAGAGCCGGAATCGCTAAAAGAAATTCAGAAGCGCAGGGAAGAGGCTCGGCGAAAGGCAATAGAGGAATACAGAAATCGCGTGCTCATGGTTGATATGGACTTGCATGTAAAGGGGCTCACTTTTCTTATGTACCCAGACCTAAAGGAAGTTGAAACAATATCAATTTCAACAAATCAAGTTCTTCGCCCGGACCACGACACCTCGGAAAACGAAATAAAAGAGAAACTCGAGGCCCTTCCCCGAATACAAGGAGGGGCAATCTCTGTTCTGCCTGCAGCTTCCCTTATACAACCGGTTGATTGGATTGCGATGCAGGGATTGGATGTGCATCAGATTATCCCTAAACTTGGAGTGCTAAAAAGGGCGGCTGATCAGATAGGATTTGACTTTCTTATCCTTGACACACGAGCTGGCCCTGACTCTCTCAGTATCTCCGCGGCGCTTGTTTCAGAGTTTGCCATTGCTCTGATTGAACAGGACGAGGTTAGCAAAAGAGCGGCACTTCAATTCAGTGGTGACACAGAACACAAAAGACGAGAAGTAGCCATATTCCCGGAAACCCCTGATCTAGCAATAACCCGCCTTGCTCTTGTACGAAACAAACTTGTGCGACCAGAAACAAGAGAAGAGAGAGGCGTATTGGCAGAGCAATCCTACTTGCATGGGATACCATTCGACATGTCTTTATTGAGATTATATAGCAAGGGAACTTTCGACCTTAGAGGAATAAGATTGCTTGACACAAGATTTGGATGGCATGCAGAAAAGACAGTAAGAGGAGTTCTAGATAAAATTCAGATTGAATACCAATTAAAACCAGCCCCATCCCTGGCTTTTCTTTTCCGCTTTATCACAGAAACTGTCACATGGGACGTCCGTATCATCACCGTTGGCATTATTCTACTTATGATATTTGCTTTAAATGGAGCAACTAGCATCATCAACTTATTATCTAGCACAGCCAACTGGGTGGCGTTGAGTGGTGTTTTCCTGACATTGGTAGGCTGGATCCTAAGGCGCCAGAGAGGCTAGTTTCCACACAACCTTTAGACCAACAAGGCAAGATGGGTGCTGGCCAAAAACCTTGACAAGGTTGGTCAAGGGGCTGTGGACGCTGTAGCGTGTCAGCAGAGGTGAGACAAAAAGGGTGTAAAAACTAAGAGACACATTCCAAACAAAAATCAAGGAACAAGGAGTGTGTCATGGCCAGAAAGAAAGATGTAGAAACAACAGTGCGGGAAATCCGCCGGAAGACCCGCAAGAAATATTCAGCGGAGGAAAAGATCCGTATCGTGCTGGAAGGTTTTGGGGGTGAGGGTAGATCAAGAGACGGACCCTGGAGCAAAGACGCCTGTACAGTGCACAGGCGCCAACGAGTGTATAATCTCAAAAGTTTCTCATAGCAAACAGCCCCTTTTGTCCCACTTTCTTTGACGACGTACAAATACCTGAGAAACGCGACTGCGCTTTTTAATCAAAAAGCTTATCCATGTCGAATAATGTAAAAGGTCAGACTAGTAAAGAAAAGAAGAGCACCAGAGATCATGAGCAATAAAGGTAGCATATTCTAGTCACCCCCTTTCGTTTTCATTAGCATAATTCCAAAGATATAAGCTAATCCAATTCCCAGCAACCCTGCAATGAAAAGCCACCACTTGAATGTGGTGTTTCCTGGGACAAATTGAGCAATAACTAAGCCAGTAAATACTAGATTTCCCCAGTCCATCAACTTTTCTGCAATTACGTTGCGTTGTTCTCTTATAAGTTTTCGAGCCATATGATAAGAAGTTTAGCATTTGCACTCTACAGAATCAAGTAGAAGATGCAGAAAACTATCTGAATAAGGGTTTAGAAATCTTTTCTCCTTATTTCTCCTATTGTTGTATCTAATAACAATTCCTGTTCAATTGTCCAGCGTATCAACACATCATCGGGAACAAGCTCCGGGTGCTCAACTAGAGTTCGAAGAAGAGAGTAGGGAAGTGGAACCTTGTTGAAACTTAAGATAGATATGTGATCTTCAACATATCTTGGGCGATAGAACGGTAAGCCTTCAACTATGAATGCACCAGCTTGGTCTGGGTGTTTTTGAGCCTCATCCTCATGACTGAGGGTTTCAAGGAATTGTTCAACTCTTAAGGGATAATAGATTTCAATGTTTTCTCTTACAGACATTAATTCATAATAGTGAATTTATGCTTTGTCTTCAATCGAATCCTACAATGTATAATAAGGTACATATGATGAACCTAGACAAACTGAATATCCCTGTGCTCTGACGCCTAATGGTTGGCAGTGAGAAGGGGAGACCGGGTGAATGGCCGAGGCCAGAGGAACTGATCTCCCTACACAAAGCTGCCAAGTTAAGCGGGCTCTCCGCTGGTCATCTGCGACTATTAGTCAGCAGAGAACAGCTTTGGGGAATAAAGGTTGGCCGAAATTGGGTAACCACAGAACAGGCAGTCAGAGAATACTTAGCCCGCGATCGTAGACCGGGGCCTAAGACCGATAAAAAATAATCCCGGACATAATAAATTGAATTGACAAATGCATGTGGTATCGCATATAATATAAACTCTACTACGGATTCCACACATTCTCGCTTCAGGTGTGGAGCTCTTACTATTTAGACGGCCGTCGTCTATTCCAAAGGAAGGAGTGTGCCATGGGCGGTGGAACTGGAACCTAGAAGACAAAGATGTGACAGGCACCGCGGGCTTGTCACCTTCTGCTTTACCACTCCCACTTGAGAAGGTAATTTTCATATAGTCGGGGATTATTCTTCTCCCACGAAATCATCCAATGTCCATCAGGTGTCTTCCGCCTTGCATCTTCCCCTAATAATCTAGTTCTTCGAAGATTAGTCTCAAAGATAGATGCTCTTATTGGAGGCCTATCTTTTGGAAATATTATTTGAACCTTTATTTTCCTAGTCTTATGATTTATTGCAGTTCCCCAAAACCCATCTTTCTTTAGAAAACCATCCACCATCTTCCATTTAATATTGAAATCATCAACATCTCCCTTTTCTTTTACTTCTCTCAGCGAGATGAGTACATAGGTTTTATATCCTAAGCGATATTGATCGACAGGCGTGCCAGGGGAGCAACGATAACCTTGAAGGATTTTCCCATCACCCCATGCTTGATCTTGATATGCCAAGATATTATTTTGGAGGTATCTGACCTTTTGTCGTTTGTGAATTATTGCTTTCCTACCTTGTTTGTTCAAAAGTTCAAGTGTTGTTTGGTATTCTAAAACCTCATACACCCCTTCGTTGGTCATTCCCTTGATTAGCTTGCGTCCAATTTTCCATAGATCCCCCATTAATTCCAACCAGTTCAGATCAAAAAGAAAAGCAATAATATCGGATATTGATATTGATCCTGCATTATTCTTTTTGTTTTTTGTACACATTGAAGTGTTTTTACATATTATCAGTAGAAGACGAGTTAGATCAAGAGTTTCGGAAAAAACTACCTATTTTTAGCTAGGTTCGAGTCCTGCTCCCGCTACTGTATAGGACCCATCCCGAACCAGAAAGGTGAGTTCGGGATGATTTCTTTAAACCATGAAGTTCTTCTCAAATTCTAAATAATCACATATCCGTACGAGTTGCTGCATCATATAGTGGATATAGCTCGCAATATCTACGTCGTTTGCTTCGAAGTAGTAAGTTGAAAGGTGTCAAAATTGGTCAGATATGGTTAATCAAAAAGCCTACGCTTGACCATTATATTGAGCAAGCGCAAGATTCAGCAGATCAACGATTTGGCCCAAAGTAATTATTTTTTCTATTCTGCAATGTTTCGAGTGCGTATGCTGGAATGTGCTGACAAAGTAAATTTGATTCATGCTACTAATTTTAATTGCTACTTTCTAAGACCTTTTTTAGTGGCCAGAAAAGGTTTCCCCCTTCTCGTATCAAATCATTAATCAAAGAGAGCGTCGCTTGCTTTGTTGCTGGGTGTGTATACAGAATCCGAAATGTCTCTATCCATTTCTCATCTAAAATGAAATGAAGCGAGTTTATACCATTTCGTACACCACCCTCCAACAAATACAACCTTGCGATCTCGATGGTGTCTTCCGGTGAGCTTTTTGCTAATTCAACAATATTTTCTTGTAAGCCGATATCCCACTTTAAGTAACCGTCAGTTTTGACTAACGTTTTGGCCAAGTAACTAGCAAGTTCTTTTGGTTGGAAAATTCCTTTGTCTAGATTAATCCAGAACCCAATTCCATCAAAAACTCTAAGGTCAGAGTAGTTATCCAAAAGCCATGACCACATATTCTTTAGTTTCTTTCCAGCATTTTCATCTTCACGGATAAGTTTCAAGGCTCTAGGATTCTCGCCGCTGACAAAGAACCTTCCAAGCTTGTCAACAAAAGCAATGTGTTGAACTATGCTTCCGTCTTTCCAGAAGAAATCGAAAAGCTCATTGCCAAACTCAAAATCTGTAACCATATAAGCTAGGGCAAAGTGCTGTGCAACTCCCTCATCCGGAATTGTAAAATGCCTTTGATGTGGGTAATCCTTTTCAGTCATCACAATTGCACTTTTATATAGCTTTTGAATCTCCTCATCCTCAAATATTTCCAGATAAAGGTTATTTGAAAGGAAACCCTCCCAGGCGGCTAAGTAGAGATACTCTTTTCCTTTATCTGTTGGGAAAATTTTGTGTAATATACTTTTCAGCCAAATCTTGTCTCGAAAGAAGAATGTTGGCAGGTATCGGCCAAGCATGAACATGATGGCACGCGTTTCTTCTTTGTTCAGAAGATATTCATAAAGCTTTTTTATATCTGCCGATAACTCAACACTTTCAAAACCATCTTCTTTCTCTCGATCCAGCTCTACAGCTAATACGAACAATTCAAAAGCCTGTCCACTAATTGAATTTATGGCAAGGGTAAACGGATCACTTACAAGTGGCTTTTGGTCTCCAACCGACTCAGTCATTTTTGCAGAGGCAATCTGTTCATCATCGGGTATTGGGTCAGGATAGTCAAACAGGTATTCAACAATTGAGAGAACATTATGGCGATGGGAGTTCCATTCAAAACCAAGTTTTTTGCCGTTTTCCACCAAAACCCTTTTCAGCATTTTAACCATCTCAGCGTGAACCGCATTCCATCTTCCAAGCCAGGTATTATGTTCGTTACTTTCATACTCTAGTTGCTCTGTAGGTTGTTCTTTGCTCGAAGTGACTATTTGCATGCAGAAGTTAATTAACAGATCCCAATCTGCCTTTTTCAAAGGTTCTGTATTTTCCTTTATAGCATCTGCAAAACCAGATAATAGGGAGTACAAATAATGCAGATCCAAATTCTCTGGATCTATAAACTCATTGGCAAACTCCAGATACTCCTTTAGACGCGTTTTTACATCTCCTTTTAGTAACTTCCCCATACCTTCAGCATTTAGTGGATTGAGGAAATCCCTTTCAACATCTTGCTCAATCAATCGAGCTGGCGACCAAACACCTTTCAGATTTTCTAAAATTGTACTAACCGAGATGCCCTGAATCTCATCCTGGTTTACTGGACCTTTGGCCTTGACAAATCCACCCTTGCTCATTCCAATTAGGGGAGTTGGAACATATCCTAGATTTACTTCAAATCCTGCATCAACTAGTTCAGCAACCTGGTCATCCGACAAGTATTCTCCAATTACTGAGAAAATTCGTGACCCGTCCCGTTTTTTTGAAGGTTCCTTATTCTCATTGGAAGCATGAGAAAAAAGATCCTTAGCCTGGGTAACAAAACTAGACTGATCATTCTTATCCATCAAAGGAAATGCTATTTTTAAAGCCCTTTTATACTCAGTCCCCATAATCAGTTCTGAATAGCGATCTTCTATAAAAATTCTGAAAAGCACATTTTTTAGATACGGTTTTAACTCCGAAGGGCAAAGACTGAGAACAAAAAGACGAATACGCCATATTAGCCAACTATCGGGTAAAGACTCAAAATACTGCTCATAAATTGCCTTTACCTTTTCCTCACATTGCTGCGTTAGAACGCGCTCTGTTAGGGTCTTTACTAATGCTACAACCTCTCGCACATCATCTCGACCAGTTCCGTGATATTCAGATCTCAGACCAATGGTAAAAACATCTACATCGTACAAAGGATAGCTATCCTTTTGACTAAATGCAGAGACAATTTCTCGATTCTCTTCAAATATTGTTGTCAGTTTTTTGAGGATGGATAGAGATAAACCAATGGCCTCCTCAATATTATTTTCATCAATATTATTTAAGTAATGAAATACCTTCGAGTAAGAAAGATTCGTAAGACAAAAAGGAGATGCGTCAGAATATTTTTCTTTAGCTTTGGTTTCCCAATCCTCTCGAAGCTCAAGAACAGCACTCGCTAATTCCATTAGCTCCTCATGATGGCCGGACTTTTCTAAACTCTCAAACATCTTTCCATAATCTATGCCCCATTGGTTATACATTTGCATCAAGGCAGGCCAATTTTCGGTCTTAATTTTTCCAGTCAGTTTTGCTAATTGTTCCCCTTGTAGACGACCACATATATGTAAGAATTGATCAATTACCTCTGGATTAAACGTTTCCTCTGAAATTGGAATATCCAACATAATTTCTGTGACTAATTCAGGGTCAAGCTCAGCCATCCTAACTAGGTATCGCAACTCTGGCATCCGATAGGAAAACCTACTTGGGTCTTCTGCTTTCTTCTTCAATACATCAAAGAAGCCGTTTTTCCATAACCACTTCAACCAGGTTTCATCGGCTTTTTCAAAAAAATACTGCCTAGAATCCTCGTTTCTGTTGATAAGTCTCTTTGCCTCTTGTACTTTTTCGTCTTGATTTTTATTCTTTGCCATATCTATAATTTACCGTTCTTCCCAGGTTTGTTTTCTGAGAGAAACTTGTCAATCTGATCGTGTATATTAACCTGCCTATCTAAGGCCCACAGCAACACCCTTTCATATTCTTCAATTAATTCCTCGTATTCTTCGATGGATAAATCAAGCTGATGATGTGCCACTTCTGTAATTTTGTTATACACTCTCCCTACAATTTCTTTGAACTTCTCATCCTCGGCAGTTACAGACCCGAATATACTAAACGCATCCTCCCATTTAATATTGGGCTTCTTTGATTTGAATTGATATAAGATTTCTCTCAGTGAATGAGCAGATTGGGCCATCCAATCAGGATTGCTCCGGCTTTCTCCTCTAGATGCAAAGATTGCACCTTTTAACATTTTTGAAAGTTCTTGCCCCTGGATGGTCCTTTGATTAAGTGCTTCAAGACGCCTGCATAACCCTTCTTGTTGAGTCGTCAATTTTATAGGGGGTAGCATGCTTCTAGGTTCGAATTCAGGCAAACTATCTTTGTTCATTAATTCATAATCCACACGACAATCCAAATCTCCAATTGTCCGGTGTCGTCTAATTTTCAGTATCCATTATAAATTGTTGTTTGGATTCTACACTGTTGGAAACCTATTTGATTGTTACTATTAATCTAAAAATTGTTCGTACAGTGTCGCACAATATTTATTGAACTAAGCGCTTCGCGCAGAAAGACTTGCGTCCAGGGGTGATCTAGAC
>CAZCPP010000065.1:0-15726 GCA_964500655.1 uncultured Anaerolineaceae bacterium
AACTTCATTTTACACCCCCATATCTGGGGGCTACCACGCTAATTCCTAGAGAGCCCTATTTACTCAATTATTCAACTTATATGAAATGATGTAAAATTACAATTCTTACCCCAATCCAGATCAAAACTAACCCGCCGAGTACTTCGACGGGCTTTCTATATCTCTTACCAAAGTCATTTCCTACGCGTAAACCAATCAACGATAAGACTCCGGTCACCAGACCGATCACGAGGGCAGGTG
The DNA here is from genome assembly GCA_964500655.1 of uncultured Anaerolineaceae bacterium. GTDB lineage: Bacteria > Chloroflexota > Anaerolineae > Anaerolineales > Villigracilaceae > JAABUE01. The sequence goes on from CAZCPP010000065.1 coordinate 241, forward strand.
TCCAGATGGTAACACCGAGCAAACCAAGGCTCAAGCCAATGGCCAGCGCGTCTATGCTGACGGCGACCGAGAGCATGACCATCGTCAAGCCGCGGGAGGGGTCTTTTTGATTTTCATTTTCGTCGTTGCATAAACCTGAGCGCACCAGACGAATCCCCACAAAAGCCAGCAATCCAAAGGTCACCCAGTGGTCGAAATCTCTTACATAAGGCTCAATCGTATTGCCAAACAGCCAGCCGATAATCGGCATGAACGCCTGGAACAAGCCAAAATGAAAGGCCATGCGAAACAGCGGACGTGGTCCCGGACCTATTTTGACGCCTGAGCCTAGAGATACGGCGAAGGCATCCATGGCCATGCTGAGGGCGATGAGAAAAATGGCGGTGAAAGACATGGTTGCAGTGATCGGTAATCAGTAATGAGTATTTAGCTTCAGGGCGTATAAAGCGGGCTAGATTGCACAACCTGAAGGACTTCGCTCCACTTCACATCTACATCCGGGCCAGAATAGCGGTTGTAGAATTCCGTTTGGGCTAGCTCGGGTTGACCCATGTAAAGGTAATCAAGTACGAGTGGCAGGATGGCACAGATATTGCTGCTGTCCCATTCGCCGAGTTCGCCGGGGGCGGTCAATGCGCGCAATTCGTTTGCAGTAAGCTCTTCTACATACTGCTCGGGGAAACGAAGGCTGGCTGGAACGTACCAATCTTGCTCAGCATCAAAGGTCAGGATGGATTTAACGCTCACACCGGCTGCATATGGGCAATATTGATAGGCAAACGAGTCGTCATAGGTAACAAATTCGGACACACCATCGGCATTTAGATCTTCGAAATAGCTACCTGCGTTAGATTCCGGTTTTTGCATGATAAGTACCGCGGTCTCTCTCAGACTATAAACCTGCGTGCCGAAACAACAATGAGCTCCGCCCGAAAAGGTTTCCACTATCACGTCGGGATAGCTGTCCCCGTTGACATCGGTTCCGGTCAGGTCATTGAGGGCGGAGAGCATATCCACGCGGATAGGTAGTTGTCCCACCACTTCGATAAGCAAGATGTCATCGAAGCCGATCTGACTATTTGGGTTCATCCACCAACGCAGAACATAATCGTTGATCTGGCGTTCTTCGTTGAGAAGGTATTCCCCTTCGGGAGTTGAAGCGGCTGGTGGTGGGGCAGCAACAGTTGGTGTATGCACCCTGAAGGTAGGGATGGGCGCATACGTCGTAGGAGCAGAGACCGTTTCCGTAATCCTCATGGCGGGGGTAGCGGAAGCAGGCTGAATGTCCGGAGTTGAAGCGGGGGTGAACAACCCGCAGGCGAGCGAGATGATGGTCAATGCAGCGATGAAGGCAACCAAGCGTCGCATATTCGGTTTCCTCTAATGAGATTTGTCTTTCCAATGCTTGAAGTCTTTGAGAATAGAGCCGCCCAGGAACTCACGCGCTATGGAGTTCTCAGGAATCAGCTTGGCGTCAATTGGTAGGAACCATTCCAAAAAGGCTAGCAAGCGCTTGGCTTCGATATATTCGGGAGTGCCATGCGCAACCTGTCGCAAGAGCGGCTCAGCTAGGGGCTTGAGACTGGCCAACTCATAAGCCAGCGCCGAGTTGAACATGACATCCGCATTTTCCTGGTAGGGGAAAATGTAACGTTTTTCGCCACGGCGGACCGATTCCCATCGAGAAATGGTATCTTTTGCAGCGTAGCCGCGCTCACGAGCATCACGCACGATGCGTCGAAGCAGGCGTGTATCAGTTGTGGAAACGCGATTGTGACGATCAAGGTTGAGCTGGGTCAGAGCCGATACGTACACTCGAAAGGCTTTCTCGGTCAACGATTCTGGAATTATGTGTGGGTTTAAGCCATGTATCCCTTCCAAAATGATGATTTGTCCACGTTTCAACCGGATAGTTTCGCCGGGTTCACGGAAGCCGGATTTGAAATTATAGTATGGCATTTCCACTTTTTTGCCAGCAACTAGCTTCTGTAAATGTTCTGCCAACAAGGGTAAGTCAAGAGTTTCAATGGCTTCAAAGTCATATTCGCCGTTTTCATCGCGCGGTGTCTTTTCTCGGTCCACAAAATAGTTGTCAAGTTCAAGTGGGTACGGTGAGATGCCTCGCGCCAGCAACTGAACAGTAAGACGGCGTGAGAAGGTGGTTTTACCGGAAGATGATGGTCCAGCCACCAACACAAGCGAGAATTCATTTGGATGTTCGGTAATTTGACGGGCGACTTCAGAGATATGCTGCTCATGAAGGGCTTCTGATACCAGAATGATCTCATGTCCGCGCCCTGCTTGGATAGCATCATTGAGCGCGCCTACATTGTCAATGCCCAGTCGCGTCAGCCAGTCACCATACTGGCGAAATGTAGCCAGCAATTTGGGATAATAATGCTTTTCCAGCAATGTGGTGGGAGCATGGCGGCGCGGGAAGCGTAGGGTGAAACCGCCATTGGTGAAATCAAAGTCAAACCAGCGCAGGTAGCCGGTTGAAGGTACCATGTAACCGTGATGATAGTCCATACGTTCGCCCAGACGGTACATGGTCAGATAATCTTTATGACGATGTGATAACAGGTGAATTTTATCGTCGTAGCCTGATTGCTTGAAATATTCGATGGCTTCAGACAGTGGAACTTCCATGCGTTCGAGAGGTAAATCCGAATCTACAAGCTCCTGCATGTGGGTATTAAGCGCTTCGATTTCGGACTCCGATAAAGCCTGCCTGCCGGAAACCTGACAGTAATACCCGCCGAAAGAGACCGAGTGGTCGATGGTCAGCGTGCCTTCGGGATACAGGTTACAGAAAGCCATTTCGAGTAAGAAGGTCAGCGAACGACGATAGATGCGCGCGCCATCCGGTTCAGCCAAGGTTACTGGCCGTACATTGGATTCGATCTTGATTGGATAAGTCAGTTCGCGTAGGTCGCCATTTATCACCGCAGCAATAATTGGTGCCTCAAAGCTATCACCAACAATGTCTATGAAATCGCCAATTTTTGCGCCGCGTGGGCCGGATAAAATACGCCCGTCGGGGAGATGAATTTCCACTTCGGGGCGCGGTTGCGTTTGTTTAATTTTTGAAGTCTTGCTCATATCTACCTTTCCAAATCGGACAGGTATTTTATCACTTTTATTTTTATGTTTTTGCGGGGGTGCAACACTTCTATTTTAGCTTCGCAAAAAACTTCTCTGGCTGATGAGCGTACTCTTCCAGCGGGATTTCCCCATTCGTGAGCGCCAACAGGGTTTCTGTTAATACTTTGTTCACGGGGGTTGGGATCTTCGCTTTTTTACCTGCCCGCAGGACAGCGCCGTGCAAATAATCTACTTCGCTTTTACCGCGCCCAGAATACAGGTCAATGTGGAAGGATGGCATCTTGCCGCCCCGTCCGCCACCGGCTGCACGTCCCAGAAAGGGTTTGGATAGCCAAAAAGGCAGTTTTGTGGTAAAGGCTAAGGCTTTCACCGGCGTGCCGGGCAAGTCCACTACGTCTATGCTCTGGGCTTTCATCACCGCCAGGCACTCGCGTAACATGTCAATTTCCAGTTTGTATAAATCCTTGCGGGCATAGATCTCAGCGGCACTCATATCTAAAATAGCCGAAATCGGGTTGGCGAGTAAATTCGTCAGCATCTTGGACCATTTCATACTGTCCGCATCGGAAAATGCCTGGGCATTGAGAAAAGCTTCGTTGAAGGTAGCAACCAAGCGGTCCGAGAGTGGGTGCGATGCAGCAATGCCTACGCCGCGCAGTTTCTCGAGCCCAATGTCTCCCGCTGCACGGCGCCCGATTGCGGATGTTACGGTGCCGTAAATTACTTTGTCTGGGCCCAGCACTGTCGCGATAGCAGGCTCATTATCCACGCCATTGGAAAGGCACAAAACAGGCGGTATATTCTCCTTAAAGGGCTTCATGCCCTCCAAAGCAGCTGGGGTATCGAAGGATTTCAATGCATAGATGGCAACATCAAATGGCCCATAGCGCACAGCTTCTTCTAAAGAAGATGCAATTACAAATGAAGATGAGTCGACCAGGAATGCTTCTTTCGCTTTGCGCCGTTTATCCAAAGCCAAGCCGAGACGTAGACCACGCTCGCGAAACTCATCCGCGACTTTAGCCTGCTCTATAAAAACAACATTGTGCCCGGCTAAAGCCAGACTCCCGCCAATATAGGTACCAATAGCCCCCGCACCAAAGGTCAAAACTTTTAGTTGTGTAGTGTTTGCCTGCGGGACAGCCATAATTACACCTAATTTGAATCCTTTCCATTCCAATGGGAGCGGTCATTGAGCACATTGATCTGCCACTGATGCGAATCTGTTCGATAGGTCAGGTGTGCGAACCCAGTATTTTTAAATCGAAAGCGCGGACCGTTTAAATTTGCTTGTGGCGTGATGCCGGTGATCGTGTACATAACCTGATTAAGCAAATCGCCATGCGAGACCACAAGGTAATTGCCCGGATCTCGTCTAATTAGGCTTTGCAAGGCGCGCCCTGCACGAAGATAAAGCTCCCAATTGCTTTCACTATCTTCGCCAATAATTGGCGTGAAAGGAGAGGTGATTTTTCGATTTGGGAAACGTTGATTAACTTCTTCGCTAGTCATCCCAGCAACCTCACCAATGTTGCGCTCCATCTATATAGGGTCGGTTTTAATTAGCAAGTTTAAATCACTACCAATAATATCAGCGGTCTCTTTAGCGCGCTTCAACGGGCTAAAGAGAGTACAATTAAAATATCTACCTTCTTTATGCCACTTGTCTGAAAGGGATTGTGCCTGTTTTCGCCCCTACCGGTCAGTGGAAAATCGGCTTGTCCCTGCCAGCGAGATTCTGAATTTCCAACTGATTCTCCGTGTCGCAAGAAAATAATGTCGAATATTTCTGTATCAATCATTTTTGCTATTTTCCCCCTTTTTGATCAAATACACAGGTCTGCGTTTGACTTCTTGGAATATATAACCTACGTAGACACCAATAAAACCCAGCAATACCATGAGCATTCCCCCTACGATCAAAATCACGAACATAAGTGAGCTCCAGCCTGGAGCAAGATTAGATGTGCTTCCGGTAACCCAGAATGAGAGCACATATATCATTTCAACTACTGCCAGGCAAAGTAAAACCCCTCCCATACTCAAACCGATGTATAAGGGCATAAGTGAAAATGAAAAGATAGCATCCATTGCCAGCCGGAACATCTTACCTAGTGAATACTTGGAGACACCACCGACACGCTCTGCAGGTTGATAGGGCAAAATCAACGTGGAAAAACCAATCCATGAAACCATACCTCGCAGGAATCGATGGTACTCAGGCATTGCTTTGAGTGCATCTACAGCCTGACGTGAGATCGCACGAAAATCAGCTGTGCCTGGCAGCACTCGCGTCCCACTGATCGAGTTAATTAAACGGTAGAACAGGCCAGAGGTCCATTTTTTAAAAGAGGCGGGTTGAGCCTCATCCAGACGTTGCGTTTGAACAACGTCGTAACCTTGCTTGATCAGATTAATCAATTCGGGAATCATCTCAGGCGGGTGTTGTCCGTCGCCATCCATCGTGATGATGATGTCACCTTGTGATGCATCCATACCTGCCGTCAGTGCAGCTTGGTGTCCGAAATTACGGCTGAGTTCAAGAACTTTCACACGGTCATCGTTCAACGCATGGAGAGAAGCAGATGAATTGTCAATAGAACCATCGTCGACATAATAAATCGTAAAGTCATATGGCAAACTGTTAATTACAGTACGAATGCGAGTGTGTATATACTCTACGACATCCGCTTCATTAAAGATCGGGATGACTAAGTCAACAGATAGTTGTTGGAATTCAGAACTCATCAGGAGTGGATTTTACCATTTGGAATAAGGGACTTCGGTTATCTACGGGTATGGACAATATCCAAATTCATCTTTCATCTTCTCAATTTGAGCTGGCTTTATGCTAGAGTTTGGGTCAACTTCAACACGTTGCCAGATAGCACACAAGGCTGGTCTAAGTATTGGCATCGCATCTGCGGTTTTACGAGACAGGTCGCGTGCATTTTCCCAATGCCCCGTGCGTGCATAAGCTTCGACGAAAGGTAAATATTCAGATAGATCATCGGGAAAGTAAGGAATACCAAATACTTGATCGCCGATTTCTGCTACTTTCACCCAATTGTCTTCCTGCCGGGCTAAATCGGCCTTCTCAAAATAGTAGCACCAAGTGTGTTTTGGTTCAGCACCGAAAATTGATGGAACCACGCTATCATTCTTTATTGTTGGGATGACCTGTTCAAGATTTGATAATTTCAACACTTTTGCAACAGAGCGAGGCAAAATGGGCACACCAGTATCAAGCCATTTATTAGCAACATCACCGGTTGATGGAGCCAGGGGTAAATCGCGGTCGTAGATGGGGTGTAATACTCTGAAACATCCTGGAGGTGAAAAATGAACTGCAACCACATTATCACTTGAACTGTCGAATGTAGCCGCCAAATAGTCCTGGTGAATAGGCAAGCCAGTATTTAGAGTTTCAAGTTCGTTCCCCAATCGTACTGAGACGAAAAAGTAAGCGAATTCGATTTTTGTCGTGTTATTTTTCGGTGCATAGATCCAATTTAATGGGAAGGTCAATGAGTTGTCACTGGAATATTTAATTGGCGTGTCACTAGAGAGAAGAATACTACCTGGCTTCAGGTCTGGAATGCGCCAGGAGATTTGCCAAAAAAAAGATTTTTGAAGCTGCCAATCCTTTCGCCACAAATAGCCATTGTTAAATTGCACACCGACCGCTAGCATAATCAATATACTTGACAACAACAACTTATATTTCCAACGAGGTAACAAATCTAAGATTGCTACAAGGACAAAGGCTGTTCCTAATGCAAAAGGGAGAGTGAAGCGACTGTTTGGGAATGTTGTACGCAAGGGCAAATCTGTAACCAAAAAAGGAATTCCGGCTAAAAGCATGGAAAAAATCCCAACTCCGAACCATTGAACGGAGAACTGCCAGCTAGTTTTATCTTTGTTTATAAGCTGGTTACCCAATCTATGCACCCATATTCCTATAAGCAATAATATGACTAGATATACTAATGATAGCCGTGGACCGTATTCAACAAAATCTGGGAGTTGTAATATTAGTCCCCAGGCTTGCCAGAATGCGACACGCCACTGTTCCAAAATGGTTAGAGGCACTTTAGCATACAGCTCTACTGGTGAGGAATCAAGACCTATGACCAGCTCCGGATGGTATAGATGGAAGCCAAGGATAAAGTAGCGCCAGTAGAGATAACCAATCAAGGCCAGTAAAAAAGGCAGATAAATCAAGACAGCATATTTTAAGCGTGGTTTCCAATCTTGCCATATATTATGTAATCCCAACCACAGCAACAGAGGTCGCATTAATTCAAGACCAAAGAAATACTCAGTTGAAAACAAATTGAAAGCAGAAAGGATCACTCCTAGTACACCAGCCCACCACAAACGACGTGGTTGGTGAGCGAACTTGAGCATTAGTCCTATAGATGTGAATAAAAGAGTTTGGGCCAGAAAAAAGTGACCGTAGATAATACTAATCGCTTGTTGGTTAAAACCAGGATAAACCAGGAAGAAAATTGTTGCCAAGAAAGTTTCCCTCGCACGCACCGGCCAGATCATGCGCAGTACCCAATGCAGGGAAACTGCTGTCAACCAGCGCATAAGGAGTGAAAACAATTGCCATGCTATAGGTTTTGTTCCAAATATAGAAGTGGTTATCGAATAGACATAAGCCAGAAATGGCCGGTTGGTCGAAAAGTAGTCCACAAGACCGGGCTTTCCCAATGTACGAATTAACCAGGCAATTCCCCAATCATCCCAGTGAAAACCTTGCTGGAAGGCAAAGATTCCGTATGAGAACAAGGCAATTATTAATAGAGCAAGTTGAGTTGCCCTTTGGGATAACCATTTAGTCATTATCAAATCCCATTTTTAGAAATCGAATCCCAGGATGGCATCAATCGTCAGCTCTTGCTCAGAACTGCTCAAGCCATTATGGAAAGGCAATCGTACCAGCCTATCGCTGACGCCTTCTGTGACAGGACAATCTCCTGCTTTCCCGCCGAAACGTTGCCCCATATCAGAAAGGTGCAGAGGCAAGTAGTGAAAGACACTATAAATTCCAAGATCACGTAGATATTGAATAAACTTCTGACGCAAACCCAGGTTTGGCATCAGAATGTAGAACATGTGGTATGCCTGCTCAGTATGGGCAGGAAAAGTTGGCAACTGCACGCCATTCTTCTGCGCCCAATCACTCAGCGCAAGGTTGTATGTATCCCACAAGGTTTTACGATGGGATTGAATGCGCTCGCGCTGTTCCAATTGCCCGTACAAGAAGGCTGCCAGAATGTCTGATGGCAGATAGGAAGAGCCAATATCTACCCAGGAATATTTGTCCACCTGGCCGCGGAAGAAACGGGAGCGATTAGTACCTTTTTCGCGGATAATTTCGGCGCGTTCAACGAGTTCGGGTGCGTTGATGAGCAGCGCACCACCTTCGCCGCTTGTGAAGTTCTTGGTCTCATGAAAAGACTGCACTGCCATCACGCCAAAGGTGCCCAGATACTGACTGTTGTGTTTACCGAATAGGCCATGAGCATTGTCTTCCACAATAGCCGCATTGTGCCGCTCGGCGATTTCCATTATGGAGCCCATTTCACAGCCGACGCCAGCATAATGCACAGGAAGAATCGCTTTCGTGCGAGAGGTAATAGCTGCTTCCAGCTTAGATTCGTTCAAATTAAGGGTATCAGGCCGGATGTCCAGGAAGACCGGACGAGCACCACGCAGGACGAAGGCATTTATCGTTGAGACGAAGGTGAAGTCTGGGACGATAATCTCGTCCCCGTCCTGAATATCCAATAGGATGGCTGCCATTTCGAGTGCGTGAGTACAGGAAGTGGTGAGCAGCGCTTTGGGGATATCGAGCGCTTGCTCCAACAGCGCATGAACTTTTTTGGTGAAATGCCCATCGCCAGAGATGTGTCCGTTAGCCACGGCTTCGGCCATGTATTCCATCTCACGACCAACAGGCACTGGGCGGTTAAAATCAACGCGAAGTTCGCTCAATTAAGATTCTCCATAATAACCGCGCAAGTCTGCTCGGCTTTTTGTGTATCAAAATGGTGATCGTTGAATAAATTGATTATTTCATCAGCCAATGTTTCAGCTTGCTTGCATTGGCCTGGAGCCATGATGCCAGCTAGCGAGGCGTAATGGGAACTGGCGAATAAGCCGGCAACAAAGATTTCGTTTAACAAACGGTCTTTGTTTTTCAAACGAATATTGAAACGCCAAGTCTGATATTCTTTCGGTAATTGAATTTCGATTGGAAGCTGGTTTATATAAATATTATTAATTTCGTCACAATATTGCAATGAGGCTTCCAGTCCATTTTTAATTTGTTGGCGGTAATCATACCATTCAGGCAGGTTTGCATCTGTTTGCAGCCAATCACTATCACGGTATGAATATGAAGAGTTGTTTTGAACAGCTTGCTTAAATTCTTTTTCAGCTTCCTTGTACTCATTCGGATTGAAACGCAATTGTTTAGGCTGGTAGTTTACTCTTTCTTTTAGAAAAGCATAGCCACCTGTTCCCAAATCTACAATTTTTGCATAACCAGTACTAAACAAAGTAACATCTGCGGTCATATCTGTGCTTGAATCAAGATCTGGGATACAGAGGCAACGGTCATCAACCAAAACTAGCATAGGAAAATTCTGCTTGACTCTCTGGAAGAAGGTTGTTGGAGTGGACGATTCTCCATAAGTATGACTATACAAAATGCCACCATAAGCACCTCGCTCCAACCGCCCCTCGGCTTGCTCCCAATCCATATGTAGAGTCTCAGTTGAAATATCTACGAACTCAATCGGAATTTCGGCCTTGAAAAAGGTGAGAGGAACAATTGGACAAATATTGGCAGGGAGTAGCCAGGGTTTTGAATCTTCCTGACTTCTCAATAAATTATATAGTATCGCAGAGGCACGCGGTGCCTGAACAATTTGCATAACAATATCTAAACATCTTTTCGTACAAGAATCGTAAAATCATACAAACCGTAATCGTGAAGAAGAGCGACATCCTTGGAGAAATTGCGCTTGCAAAAATCAAAGAAGAATAGTGGATCGGCATAAAATAAATCAGATCGCTCTGCCATACGGTCGGCATCTGAGTATTTAGTTAACATATTAAATGAAAAACCCTTTGAGCAGAGTGTATCCATATTTCGGATAGTATGCAGTGTGAATTCTTGCCAATCTTCAAAAGTTGCTTCCAGCTTAATGTTAAAGATAGCACCAGCTAATAAATAATCTGCAAGAGGAACATCCTTTTCATTCGTTGTGAAATGTGCATTAGGGAAATCCGTATGTGCCTCTTGCCCGGCGATAACCATATTTTTAATTAAATCAATGCCATAGTATTCAAAGTTCCATCCTTTTTGGTGCAGAAAATCAAACATTCCACCATAACCGCTGCCATAGTCGATGATTGTAAATTTTTGTAATGGATCAATCACTTTCACCAATTGCTCAAAACGGATTGACTGCGCTTCTAATCCATTGTAGTCTACACCTTCGGGCGTGGCACCATAAATGTCTAATTTTTTGGCGAAATACTTATTCAGCTCCTTCTGAGTTTTTTCCATGCTCATTTAATTTCCTCTTCCTGACTTACAATATATGATAACGCATCCTCCCCAACCATAAACATTAAATCTAGGATAGTGATAAAAGGATCGTATGGAGGGTGTAACTGCAGATATTCCGGATAATCATATCGCATAAACTCCAATGTAATCCCGGCCTCTTCAAATTTTTCTTGCTGTATGTAATCACGTGCAGATGGACCGCTGATGTAGTGTTTAGCCCCTACATGCTGCAATATCTGGATCAGGCGGTCTGATTTTTGGCCATCAACGCCTGAGATCTCAGATGAACGCAAAAATTTTTTTCCTATGATACCTAACGTTTCTACTAGTTCAACTGTTATATTGATTGTGAAGTCTGCCAAAAATTCATCTCTGCGATTGTAAACGGATTCAAGCCAGGGTAAGTACGAGCGAAAGAACGGTGCTTTTGCATAAGCAATCTTCAGGGCATTGAAGTGTTTTTTGGGCCAAGGCTTGCTCCAATCTATACGTACATCCTTGATCGGAATTCCTTCCGTTACACCTTTGCTGTGCACAGGGATGGTTAACCACTGTTTACCCTGTGAAGTTTTGATCTGATTACGGTTTCGCCAACCGTGCTTGTCATATTGCACATCGTCGTAGAAAATAAACAAATCAGCGAGACGAATCTGATCAAAATAGCCACGCCAGGGGATGTAAGAAGGTTGTAGAATGACAACGTTCATTTTTCAGTGATACGGTTGATGGTGTAGTTAGGACGTCCACCTGTTCGTTCAAATACTCGAGCTAGATATTCCCCGATGATTCCCAATGCAAATAATTGTACTCCGCTAAATATTGTGATAGTAGATGCTAAAAATGGAAAACCTTCAATCGAACCCAAAGTGAAGTAAATCGCAAGAACATAAATTAGAACACCTATTCCAAATAATGTGAACAAAAAACCAAGAATGCTGGCCAATCGAAGCGGGATTGTTGTATAACTGGTTAGTACAAGCAGTGATACTTTGATAAGTTTGAATAAGCCGTAATTAGATTTTCCGGTTGTCCGGGGTGATTCCTCAACTCTTACGGATGCAAACCGAGATGTTCCCCAAGATAAAAGTACATCTACCAACACATCGGGACTATTGAAATTTTCGAATGACTTACGCAATTCAGCGCGAAAGGCTTTGAACGCCCCGATATCACGAATTGTTCGTAATCCCATAACATAGGCAATAGCACGTTTGATGATGGCCGATGCAAATCTCTTCCACCAAACTTGCTGACGTTTGCGGGCTACCCCATATACAACATCATACCCTTCTGTCATTTTTTTCAATAATTTTGGGATTTCTCGTGGCGGGTTTTGTAGGTCATCATCCATGATAACGATGATCTCAAAACGTGCTTCTCGGATACCACATAGCGTAGCATTATGCTGCCCATAGTTGCGCATGAGATCAATACCGCGTACCCAGGGAAAAGTTGATGCTAGTTGCGAGATTACATACCAGCTATTGTCGGGGCTACCATCATTGACCAACACCAATTCAAATTCATCAACTGCATTTGAAAGCACCTGTCCGATTTCATTTGCTAGGAGCGGAATTGTGTCTGAGCCTTTATAAACCGGGACTACAACAGAAATCTTCATCTATTTACCAAAACAGACAGATTATATCATTCGACCAATGGAGGCTTTGGAATTTTCTATCAAACATTTTGGAATTTCATCTTGTCGAAGTTGGCAGTTCCTTCCTAGCGAAAAAAGCTGCCCAAATCAGGGCAGCTTAGTAATCTCATCCTGATTGTTATGCAGGTATTTGTTCCAATTGCGCCTTCGCGTGCGCAAAACCTTTATCCATGGCATCAAAGTTGTTGGGGATCAACTTCTGATGTTTTTCAGGTAAATGTGCTTTCAAAGCAGCTTTTGCCTCTTCCAGGCTGAGAATGGGAAAAGCAGCTAACAACGCTCCTGTCATGACCATGTTGAGTAAACGACGGTCACCACAGGCTTCGGCCATTTCGTTTCCGGGCACATAAATAGCGGTGATGTCTTTACGCTTGGCTTTTCTATCTACCATCGATTCATTAACCGCGATAACGCCACTGGGTTGAAGGAGGTCTTCGTACTTATCAAAAGATGGTAAGTTCAGAGCGATGACAGCAGGAGGGTTTTGCACTAGTGGCGAACCAATTTCTTCATCTGCGATCACAATAGTACAGTTGGCTGTACCACCACGTATTTCAGGTCCGTATGATGGGATCCAGGTTACTTCTTTACCAGTGTCCATAGCCGCGTAAGCTAAAACCTGACCTGCAAAGAGTACACCTTGTCCACCAAATCCAGCGATGAGAATTTCTTTTTGCATTAATGGCCTCCTATGCCTTAATCTCCGTTACTCCAGGCGCAATTTTATAATCTCCAAGCGGGTAAGCTGGGATCATATGTTCTTCTAGCCATGTCAGCGATTCAAGTGGGGAGATACCCCAATTGGTCGGGCAGGTTGAGAGTAATTCGACCATCGAGAAGCCCAGTCCACGCACTTGGGTTTCAAAAGCTGTACGGATTGCTTTTTTCGCCGTACGGATATGCTTGGGATTATGCAGCGAGCGGCGGACAATATAGCCTGATCCATCCATATTTGAAAGGATTTCAGCCATACGCAATGGATAACCCTGCACTTCAACGTCTCGACCTGTAGGCGAGGAGGTTGTTTTCATACCAGGCAATGTGGTTGGGGCCATCTGGCCGCCGGTCATTCCGTAGATAGCATTATTGATGAAGATAACGGTGATATTCTCACCACGTCCGGCAGCGTGCATGATCTCAGCCATTCCGATAGATGCCAAATCGCCATCACCCTGATAGGTGAAGACAACACGATCTGGTAGAACACGCTTGATGCCAGTACCCATTGCGGGGGCACGTCCGTGGGCAGCTTCAACGAAGTCGCAATCGAAATAGTTATATGCAAATACCGAGCAACCAACCGGTGCAACCCCGATTGTGCGGTCGGTTACGCCCATCTCATCAAGCACTTCAGCAATAAGGCGATGTGAAATACCGTGGGTGCAACCGGGGCAGTAGTGTGTTGGGACTTCAGTAAATGCTTCAGGGCGCTGATAAACTAGGTTTTCGGGTTTTATGATTGTAGCCATTATGCACCTCTATTTCAAAAACTCGATTATTCGCTCGTACCAAGCATGTCGCGGGTCTGGTACGATATTCAATTTAGTTGATGACATTCTCTTGATCTCATCGAAAATTTCATCAGGAAAGGGAACCATTCCGCCAGGACGACCATAAAATTCGACCGGTACTCGTCCCTTAACCGCCATTTGCACATCATTGAGCATCTGCCCCATATTCATTTCTACGACTAAAAATGCCTGAACTCGTTTTGACAATTCATCAATGGCATCATATGGATACGGACTAACCGTGATCGGTCGGAACAAACCAACCTTTATGCCCTGTTGACGGGCTGCCCGTACAGCGGATAGGGCAACGCGTCCTGCTGTGCCGAAACCTACTACTACAAAATCGGCATCATCCAGATAATATTCCTTGTACCGAACTTCATTTTTCTGGACTTCTTGCCAGCGCTTGAACATGCGTAAGTTGGCGACTTCTTCTTCGACAGGGTCTATGTAAATGGAACTGAGAATTCGCCGTTCACGATCGATAGCGCCATTGGTGGCCCAGTCCCAGTCTTTGCGTTGGATCGGTTGCATTTCGGGTAGCTTGGCTGGCTCCATCATCTGTCCGATGGACCCGTCAGCAATGACAATGCATGCAGTACGGTAGCGTTCCGCAAGGTCAAATGAGAGAACCGTCAGGTCAATGGCTTCCTGCACCGTTGAGGGAGCCAGTACAATCGGGTTGTAGTCTCCATGTCCGCCACCATGGACGGCCTGATTATAGTCGCCTTGCGAGGGGGCGATATTTCCCAGGCCAGGTCCACCGCGCATCACATTGACTAATACAACTGGAACCTCGGTACCGACAATGTAAGAAAGACCTTCCAGCATCAAACTGACGCCAGGACTGGATGAGGTGGACATGACGCGCACACCTGTACAGGCTGCGCCATAGACCATGTTGATGGCCGCCACTTCGCTTTCTGCTTGGACAAAGGTTCGTCCGAGTTCAGGCATACGGCGGGAAAGGTGTTCAAGGATTTCAGTTTGTGGTGTGATTGGATAACCAAAATAGGCTTCCAAGCCAGCACGGATTGATGCCTCGGCAATGGCCTGATTGCCTTTTAGTAATTCTTTGGGCATATGTTCTCCATGTTTTTCAGGGCTAAAGTAAGAAAAGGTAAGGGCGTAGCATTGTGCTACGCCCTATAAACTTATGCGGCGGTAGGAACCGCCTTAGTAAGTTCACGATATACGGTAATAGCTGCATCCGGGCAAACAAGTGCACAAATGGCACAGCCGGTGCAACCGTCTTTAAAAATGTGGGCTGGGTGGTAGCCCTTGGATGTCAGGCTTTTCATGTTTAATTCAAGCACATCTTGCGGACATGCACTAATACACAATTCACAACCCTTGCAGTAAGTGTCGCTGACTTCGATCCAGCCTTTAGCGGGCATTCAATACTCCTTGAGCAGGAAGTTAATAAAAAGGGTTATCTGCTAATTCATACCAATTATCACCTTATTGGAAGGGGATGGATAGTGCCAAGCGTCATATCTGCAGTATACATCTTTCCTTTCCTTCATTTGACAGTATTCAAGTCAGAATAAAGAACCTCAAGTGAGCAGGACTTTGCCCGTTTAGGTTGAATAACAGGCTGAATCGACAAGGGAAAAGAG
>CAZCPP010000066.1:0-12665 GCA_964500655.1 uncultured Anaerolineaceae bacterium
ACCACAGGTGGTTCATGCCATCCCATCAATCCCTAAAAAGGGCAAAGTCCAGCTAATGAAACAACTCCTCCAAAACATGCGTGACGGCAAAGCCGTCGTTGAAGAAGTACCTGTACCAACACCGCGAGCAGGCATGGCACTTGTCAAAACGGAAGCAAGCTTGGTATCCGCTGGAACCGAGCGAATGGTGGTCGAGTTCGCTGAGAAAAGCCTGGTCGGCAAGGCGCGATCGCGTCCCGATCTGGTCCGACAGGTACTTGACAAAGCCCGCCGCGAGGGTCTGATCAACACCGTCCAAGCGACATTTAATCGCCTCGACCAACTTATGGCACTTGGCTATTCATCTGCGGGCACCATCATCGAATTGGGCGAAGACATGGACGGGTTCCAGGTCGGCCAGCGCGTAGCTTGCGCGGGCGGTGGTTATGCTGTGCACGCCGAGTATGCGGTTGTACCGCGCAACCTGCTTACGCCTCTGCCTGAAAACATCGATTTTGAATCAGCAGCATTCACCACGCTTGGGGCGATAGCCTTACACGGATTTCGGTTGGCTGAGCCGCAAATTGGTGAGACTGTGGCGATAATTGGTATGGGCTTATTAGGACTATTGACAGCGCAGATTGCTGCCGCTGCTGGGTGCCGTGTATTAGGTGTTGACGTCGTTTCAGAGCGCATCGAACTTGCTACATCTCTTGGACTTCAAGCCTGCCTCCGCGATGGAGCTGAAGATTCGTCTGTAGCCTTTACCGCAAACTGCGGATTTGACAGCGTGATTATCTGTGCGGATACATCCTCCAACGATCCGGTAGAGCTGGCAGGTACTATTGCCCGTGACCGAGGGAAGGTTGTAGCTACGGGTGCTGTCGGCTTAACCTTTCCACGGGGAGTGTACTTTCAAAAAGAGTTGTCCTTTATCAATTCGCGTTCATACGGCCCAGGTCGCTACGACGCTACTTACGAGGAAAATGGGCAGGACTATCCGCTCGGCTACATCCGCTGGACAGAAGGACGCAACTTTGAAGCTATCGTAGATTTGCTAGCAGAGGGAAAGTTGCAGGTGCAACAACTTATCACCCATCGTTTCCCGATCGAAAATGCGACCAAGGCCTATGATGTTATTACTGGCAAAAAAGATGAACCGTTTTTAGGCGTGCTCTTGCATTACCCAGATGAAGGACTTTCCACTTCAAAAGTTATCCGCTTTGAACTACCAGAGAGAAAACCAGCTCACACCGTCCGATTAGGGGTCTTAGGTGCGGGATTGTTTGCAAATGCGACTTTACTACCTGCCATCAAGAAAGTAAACGAGATTGACCTGATTGGAATCGCCTCCGCTGGCGGATTGCATGCTCAACACGCCGCCAAGAAGTTTGGTTTTGCTTACGCTGCTTCTTCTGACGATGAAATCATCAATGATACCAACATCAACACCGTTGCTATCCTGACTCGTCACGATTCCCATGCAGATCTGGTGGTCAGGGCTTTGCAGGCGGGCAAACATGTCTTTGTAGAAAAGCCTTTGGCGCTTGATAACGCTCAACTTGAAGCAATTAAGGACCAGTTACTCACATCGAAAGAATCACTTCTCAACGTAGGCTTTAACCGCCGCTTTGCTCCGTTAGCCCAAAAGATGGCTGAATTTTTTGAAGACTGCAACGAAGGGCTTTATGCTCATTATCGTGTCAATGCAGGTTACATTCCCCTTAACCACTGGACACATGATCCCAAACAAGGTGGTGGCCGCATTATTGGTGAAGGCTGTCATTTTATCGATTTCGTCACCTTCCTGGTTGGTGCGGCTCCTGTCAGCGTCAGCGCGGTAGCTCTCCCCGATGGTGGTAAATACCGCGAAGACAATGTTTCGATGACATTCAACTTCACAGATGGGTCTATCGGCGTAGTAGATTATCTGGCAAACGGTGATAAATCCTTTCCAAAAGAACGCGTCGAGGTTTTCTGCGGTGGCAAAATCGCGATATTGGACGATTTCCGCAAGTTGGAGATGGTTCATGATGGTCGCCGTAAGATGATTAAATCCGCGCAAGACAAAGGCTGGAAAGGTGAGTGGGTTGAGTTTGTTAAAATTCTTCGTGAGGGTGGAGAAGTGCCAATTCCCTACGAGCATTTGATTGGAGTGACGAAAGCATCCTTTGCGGCTGTAGAATCCATACGACAGAAGGGAGCGCAACAGGATATTTAGCCCTATAATTTCGTGTGGAGGTATTTGAGATGGATGCGAAATCAGGTCTGTTGAAGGTGCTTGGACGGTTTTTGGGGGTTGTTTTGCTGGTTTTAGTGGGTGTTGCGCTCGTTGTAGCCTTTATTGGCTGGCGAATGGATTGGGAGACGTTACTGGATTACTGCCAGGGGTTACAGTTTGCGGGCTTGCTGGTTATTGGTATTGGTCTACTCGGTATCCGTGGAAACTGGGAAGTTACACGTAGCTTTGGCTATCAGTACAGTATGTCCACCACCCAACAAAGCAGTACGCAACGTACACAACAAATACTGTCTGACTTTGTCCAGAGTTACACTTTCATGCTGGTTATGTTCATAGCAGGTGGATTGAGTTTGTTAATAGGGTGGCTATTAGAAAGTAATCTTTGATTTGAATCTTAGATAAGAAGCACGGCGCAGGAAGCGTGTTTTTGTTTCTTCTGTATATTTCTACTAGCATTTTCAACCAAGAAAAGTGTCACATTCTTATAGACATCATCTGAATGCCCCAGTAGGAAATTCCCGCCATCTTCGAGCACAATCAACTTCACATTGGGAATCTGGGTAGCGCTATATTCCCCCTTTGAGAAGTCTATCAGATTATCATCCGTGCGCGGATGACCAGTGTAGGGATCTAAATTTCTGTGAGAGGTATTTCCTTCCCAATCGTACGGCTCTGGTCCAGCACTATCCCTTCCCAGCGTAGGCTGATCGGTAACATTACGTCCAAGATTTGGCCCGGATTTTATTTCGATTAGAATATGACTGCTCAAATTTATGTATTGGAAATAAAATGGAATATATTCAAAGACTCCGTCAGTATATCGGCCATGCACCCATTCTTATGGTAGGGGCTGCAATTCTGTTACTTGATGGGCAAAATCGCCTATTGCTAATGAAACGTTCTGATAGCGGTCGTTGGGGAGTTCCCGGTGGGGCAACAGAGCCAGGTGAAGCGGTTGAAAATGCTGCTCGCAGAGAAATATTGGAAGAGACCGGTTTGGAAGTTGGTGATATGTCGCTCTTTGGGATATTTTCTGGTCCGGAGTTGTTTTACAAATATCCCAATGGGGACGAAGTTTATAATGTCACGATTGTGTATTTAAGTCGTAATGTAGATGGTGATATTCATCTTAACGATGAGCATACCCAATGGAATTGGTTTACGCTAGATGATATTCCAGATGAACTAAGTCCACCGATTGAACCAATTATCGAAAAGTTCAAAGATGATAATTTCAAAAGACAGTCCCTGAATGTGATCAACCAAACAATAGATCAGGTCATTGAAGAAGAGGATGAATAATCCTATGGCACTAAAACCCTGGAAAATTTTAGATTCAAAATATCTCCTTAGACGAAATGGTTTGGCCGTTCGCGTAGACCATTGCGAAATCAAACCTGGAATTGTGTTCGAACCATACGTGATTGAGACCGGCTCGTGGGTTAACGTGGTTGCACTGACAAAAGACAATAAAGTTGTCCTGGTCAAACAATATCGTCATGGTGCAGGTCAGGTAATGCTGGAAATCCCCGCAGGGATCATGGATGAAGAGGATGAAAGCCCATTACAGGCCGTTCAGAGGGAGTTGTTGGAAGAAACCGGATATACGAGCGATAAATTTGTACATGTTGGGACGGTATACCCTAACCCTGCAACCCACACAAATGTGACTTACTCTTTTCTAGCATTGGACGTCAAAAAAATCGGTCAACAAAACTTGGATGAGACCGAAGACATAGAAGTTCATCTAGTTCCCTTTGATGAAGTGGTTGCCATGGCCAAAGAAGGCGGTTTGCCTCAAGCCTTACACGTCAGCGCACTTTTCTTTACTCTGGCTTACCTGGAGCGCACTTCCTGAAATATGAATCTCCCCAGGTTTCAAATTGCCATCAAAGTCCTACGTCAACTGGGCCTCAACCAAGTTGGACTCTACACTCTGTACAAGCTGGGGCTGAAAACAGGATATTTCAAGAGAGTAAAGAGTAGGGACATAAGAACCAACCATCCAATCTCTACTCACCTATTCTCGTTACCCAGCCGCGATCAACTGACTCAGATCCTCGGCGAAGAGGGCCAGCACGCTCTACTCACCGAAGCGGACGAGATCGTGGCAGGTAAAATCCACATTTTCGACGGCGAGCCAGTCGAACTCAATTTCACCTTTGATCATCCACTGAACCACTGGAGCGATTACGAAACCAATCCCAAATTGCTCACAGCCTTCAAAATACCCTTTTCAGATATTAAATTTTTATGGGAACCAGCCCGCTTCGGCTGGGCCTTCATCCTCGGGCGAGCTTACCATCTGACTCGGGATGAAGGCTACGCCCTAGCTTTTTGGAAACACTTCGATAGTTTCAGCGAGTCAAATCTACCAAACATGGGTCCATATTGGATTAACGGTCAGGAGGTCGCCATACGGTTGATGGCGCTGTTGTGGGCAGATCAGGTCTTTGAAACGGCGGCAGTTTCAAGCCCGGAGAGACGCACACGTCTTGCGAGCTCGGTGGTATCCCATGCGAAACGAATCCAATCTACATTGATCTACGCTCGAGCCCAGAACAATAATCATCTGGTTACCGAGGCTGCTGCGCTCTACATGACCGGGTTAGCACTTTCTTGTTCCAAGTGGCGTAAACTTGGTTGGCGCTGGCTCAACTGGGCCTTTCAGCACCAAATCAATTCTACAGGTGAGTACATTCAGCACAGCGTCAATTATCACCGCCTGATGCTGCAAGCGGCGCTTTGGGTGCATGCAGTCAAGGATGTAGATTGGTCACACCGAACCGTTCAAGATTTAGAAAAGGCGACACATTGGCTTTATTCAATGCTTGATCCTGCAACTGGATACACCCCTAATCTGGGCGCCAATGATGGGGCTTTGATATTGCCCCTGAGCGTGGCTCCATTTATCGACTTCCGACCAACGGTACAAGCTGCGGCACAAGCTTTTCTAGGGAGTCAAATACCCTCGGGGGTGTGGGATGAGTTTGCCTTATGGTTGGGATTGGATATATCCGAAAAAGAATTACTATCAGAACAAAACTTGAGCCATCGTCTGCGCGGACGGGAAACATGGGCCTACCTACGCGCTACTGATTTCCGGTCGCGACTGGGTCACATGGATCAGCTACATCTCGACTTGTGGTGGCGCGGTTTGAATGTCGCTCAGGACACCGGCACCTATCTTTACAATGCCGAGCCACCCTGGGACAATCCGCTGGTGACCAGCCTTGTCCACAATACCGTAACTGTGGATGGTCGAAATCAGATGACGCGCGGCGGTCGTTTCATGACTTTGGATTGGTTCCCTGCCCACTTGAAGGCTGTGCTCTCAAATGATGAAACTGTGCTTGGCCAAGTAGTAGCCTACCACGAGGGTTATCGCAGCGTGCGTCATGAACGTACAGTGACCGTCTATACCGATGAGCGGTGGGAAGTTAAAGATAAACTGATTTCGAAGAAGCCACATTCTTATCGATTACACTGGCTGTTGCCCAATTGGGAATGGGAAATTAGGAATAGAGAGCAGGGAGTAGAAATCAGTCTTATTTCTCAGCATGGCAGGATTGTTCTTGTATTGCATATCGAGCCACAACTCTCTAATCTCCACTCTCTTATCTCCGTTGTTCGAGCAGGGGAAGTGGTATATGGAACACGCGCTGTTCAGCCCTTTGAAGGCTGGGCCTCACCAACATACGGTCAAAAAATACCCGCGCTTTCGCTAGCACTAGAAACTCGAAATGTCACAAGTGGAATATTTTTGAGCGAGTTCATCTTCCCGGCATAGTGCGAGGGGTTAGAGGTTTAGCCATTCTTTTGCTCGCTTTTGCCATTTGAGCACCTTGACTTTTTCCAATGTGCGTTGGCTTTCTTTTTGCCTGATCAAATCAGCATACAGGTGCTCGTACTTATTAAATGTAGCTAGAATATTGTGTTCCTTTATAAGGCGCCGACCAGCATTCCCCATTTTCTTGGCCTTATCAGGATCCATTAGCAGGTCAGTGATTGCATTACCAAGTGCGTTATTATCATTTGGTTCTGTGAGATAACCATTTAACCCTTCATATACGATCTCTGGGACGCAGGTGGCTCTGACGGCTACAATGGGCAATCCGCTGGCAGCTGCTTCAAGCAAGACAATTCCCTGCGTCTCGATCTCAGATGCGGTCACGAAAAGATTTGCCAACCGGTAGATTTCAGGCAAACCTTCCTCCAAAGAAACATATCCGGAAAAGTGGCATCGTTGTTCAATTTTCAAAGATTTACACAATTTCAACAAGGCAGGTTTTTGACAACCGTCTCCAATCATTAGCAGGTGCGCATCCGTTTTTTGCATTGCTCGCGCGGCAGCCTTAATGATTTGGTCAACACGTTTATCGGTATCCAACCTGCCGACATGAAGGATCACGGGGACATTCGAGGGGAGATTTAACCATGTGCGTATAGCATTTTCACGA
Organism: uncultured Anaerolineaceae bacterium; assembly: GCA_964500655.1. Classification (GTDB taxonomy): domain Bacteria; phylum Chloroflexota; class Anaerolineae; order Anaerolineales; family Villigracilaceae; genus JAABUE01. The sequence goes on from CAZCPP010000066.1 coordinate 6,682, forward strand.
TCCGGATTGAGGCGGGATGGAGTAAAGGTGTCCAAGTTCACCCCATTGCTGATGCTTAGGGGTTGGATCTTAGTCATGGCGAAAATCATTCCGGAAGTTGTCGGTGTGGGGGTGGTGACAGCGTCATATTGACGCAGGATCCACCAGGCATACACCCATAGGGAGTTTTCCATCGCAGGCTGAAGGCTTGAAATTACTGCCGGCATGTATTTTGCCGCGAAATTTGGCAAGGCATGTGTGGTGAGCAGAACAGGGATTTTCTGTTTGCGTCTGTAGAACAGACTGAGCATTCCAAGTTGTAGTACATCGTGCGAGTGAATCAAGTCCGGCCGGAAATCTCGAAGGGCTTGCAGGAAAGCATGTTGCGGGGAGAGCATAAACCTTTGCCCTACACGAAGAGGATTGTGGAATGAACGCAGGCGCAAAACGGTCAGGTTACCGTTGACAGTTTTGTAACTCTCACCGCGGTCGCTGGCTGCAATGACCAGCACTTTATGGCCACGTATAGCCATGTTTTCGGCAAGGTTCTTTGCAACAATAGAGGCACCGCTCACCATTGGGGGATAGGATTGAGTGATGTAGGCGATTCGCATGTTAACTCCTTTTGAATTGCATCAACTAGTGAATAAATTTGGTTCATCAGTTCCTGAGATAAATGGGAAATTTCTGCTGGACGTTTCCCAGTGAGTCTAGGTATCCAGAGTGTACCAAAGCGAAATTGACAAATGCCTGATATTTGCCAGCAGCCTTGACTGAGACGGCCACTAAAAACTTTGCGCATATCCTTTATGTGTTCCGGCAGGACGTATATGCCAAGGGGAATAATGGGCACACCTGATGCCAATGACAAACGCACAGCACCAGATTTGGCCTTCAAATTTTCGCGCTTGGGATTTAATCTGCCTTCCGGATAGATCACAATGGGTTGGTCTTGTTGAAGCAGAGTGCAAGCCTGTTCAAATGATCTTTCCCCTTTATTCGTTACTTCAATCTGTTTTGCCTGGTTGAGCAGCCATTCGATAACAGGTATGGAAAACAGCTTGCTGCGCATCATGAAGCGCGGTGTTTCTGGTAGTACGGACACTAAATGGAATGAATCAGTAGCATTGGGGTGGTTAGCTGCAATGATCTTTGGCCCATCGGGGAGTGGGTAGGCTCCACTGAGGTTGTGTTTCAGTGAGAAAAAACGCAGATATCCGTTTGTATATAACTTGATGAGTTCTTCACAGGTATGCATATCATGTATCCTTTCTGACTTATCGAATATTGAATCGCCCATCATATTCCGGGCTCAAAACTTTTTTTACCGAACAGGTTCTTAGAACGTTTAAAAATTGCCCATCCAAGAAATAAAGCTGCCAGGCTGGTCAGGGAAACCAACCAAAACTGTATGGGAGGGTTCATGCCGTAAATTCCAATCAATGTGATGAAAACAGCACAGCATGTTCTTCCCATTAGATTAGCAACGAAGAAGCGACGAGGTGAAATGGTGCATAGCCCGGCTACATAACACATCAAATCGCTTGGAAAGATAGGCAATACAAAGGAAAAGTAGAAAAAAAGAATGCCTTGATGATGGGCTACCCGGTCCCAGCGATTGATTACTTGAGGAGAAGCAAGCTGGTAAATCAGGGAACGACCATAACGGCGGGCAATAAGGAAAGCAATTTGGCTTCCCAAAATAGTACTGACAAGCGTCACTAACAAACCTAATGATCCATAAACATACCCTGCAGTTACCATCAGTGCATGTCCGGGAATAATCGCTATGAATACCTGCGCTATCAATAAAGCAAACAGAATAATTGGACCAAGAGCACCATACCCTTGTAGGTAACCAGAAATTGCTTCTTGATCCTGTATGATTTGTAGTAGTTCTGCGAGCGGATTCCGGTATATCCAAATTATGGTGAGAAATATAATTACCAGTACAATCTTTTTTGAATTTCTTTTGAGAAAGGCAATATGGTTTTGCATTAGTTGTCTCCTAAATTCTTATGAAACCTTTTCACAGTATGGGTGCAGCAAGATTGCATGTGTGAGTGAGAAATTTCCCGGCTAATGAACGGCGGCGGTAAGTTTCTGGTGATTGCTCCACACTGGATTCCAGATCAATATTGAATGCCTGGAGGAGTTTCCCGGCCAACTTGTTTTCATTGATCTTCAAGCAGGATTCGAAATTGATCTTCATTGAATGTGCGTCCAAATTAGCGGAGCCGAACAGTATGTCCCCGCGATTATTCCAGGTTACTTTGCTGTGCATGTACTTGCCTGTGTAACGATAGACGTGCCCACCGGCACAAACCAACTTATGAACATGGATATGGTTCGCAAAATCCACTGGTCGTACTCGAGTTTTGTGTGAAAGCAATACATTTACTTGAACTCCCCTTTGAGCCTGCCAGCAAAGTGCGTTAAGGATCTCTTCGTCGGGTATGAAATACCAAGTGCGCAGATAGATGGCTTTATTTGCATTAAGGATAATTTGTAGCAACACTTGTCGGATATCATTCCGATGGCGAGGGACTGTGAGCCACAATTGATCATTACCCACCCACTGGTTAGATAAATCGAGATTCGGTCGACTCGAGTTATTTCCTTTTGAAAAACTGCGAAGGTAATCATAGATCGTGTGAAAGGTGTCTCCCAGCGAACCGTCCACACGCAGGTTGGTATCAGTCCATGTCGTGTAATAATCGCCAATGTTTGAGCCACCTAGATAAACTGTAGAGTTATCAATGGCAGCGAATTTGCAGTGTAAGCGATTCCGGATTGATAATGCTGGCAGAGCTGGTTGGAAAATATCTACTTGCACACCCTGAGATCGCAAAAGATTCAAAAGTATATGATTTTGCAAAACGTGGCGTGGTTCATCAGCAATTTGACCCAGTTCATCAACCATCAATCGTATCTTCACCCCTGTTGCAGCTTTGGCGCAAAGAATTTTGGTGATGTTTTCGGTCCATTCGCCGGAATCGAATGAGAGATACGTCATTGAGATTGTGTGTTGTGCTGTCTCTAAATGGTTCGTCATGTCTGCATAAAAGTTTCTTACTTGTGGGAAAAGAGTATGTTTATTAAGCATGGCAATCTCCTTCAATTTCACTTTCCCACTTTTGAAATGCCAAAACCAGAGAAAAAACTGCCAAAATACGCCAACTTACTGCTTTCTGCAAAAATAGATGAATTTACTTGTAAGATCTTGCTGGGGAAAACGAGTGTCTGAGTACAAATATTCGCGCAGCACACAGTAACAAAAAAAGACCCTGTGAGTGTTTCTCACAGGGTCTAGGGCTGCTCGACGAACGTTATATTAGATGTTCCATCTCTGCCAGTTCCCGCGCAAGGGAGCGGATTGCCGCTCTGCGTGTTCTGTTGAAGGTTCCTTCCGAGATGTACAATTTGCCCATGATGTCACGATTTGGAACATTGTCCAGGTAAGCATCATGCAAAATAGTATAGGGATACCACTCGCGAGGCAGCGGTTCAGGCGGGACCTCACCAACTGGTCGCAGATGTTCGAGCGCTTCCACAATGACAGCATATACCTTTTTCCCACGCTCGAGATGTGTTTTCTGACCAGCAGTCAACTCCTTGCGGACAAGCTGCAATTCAGCCAGCAGGGTATCAGCCAGGTGGGCATAATCAAACAGGTTGCGCAGGGCATTTTCCATCGTGGCCACCGGGATGGACGGGGCAGCACTTGCGGTATGTGAACGGTGTTCTTCAGTCAGTTCGGCCAGGCGGGATAGATATGCTTCCTTACGTTTTGAAATGTAGATGACATCTGCGATCCGGTCGGCAGGATGTAGAATGCGCTCAACATCTTCGTCTGCGTAACGGACTCCGTTAGTTGGTTGCCCCAATACCAACACACCGACTTGTTCCGATTCGACATACAGCGGTACTAGCAATGCGGCTTCGTCTAAAGGCTCAGGTAGGTGCCCGGCCTCCATGTGGAGGACGTCATCAGCGGATAAGGTTTGGGCTGGAAGTTCGATCGGGAGGTCACGCCAGCGAAAGTCGGAGATCGGACGCGCCCATTCCCCATCACAGGTGAATATCAGCCCATATGTCGCACGCGTAGACAGGCACAGTGTTTTTAGTGTCTCGTTCAAGCTATCATGCTGTTCTTCCCCCTCACCAGCCAGACGAGAAAGACGCTGTAAATTGGAACGCAGGCGGCGTGTCTGCTGCTGATAGAAAAGGCGATCAATCAGGCGATAGGCCATGCTCAACAAAGAGTGAGTAAAGATGGCCAGGATAGGAATGAGAATGATCAGCACGCTGGGGGCTTCATAAGCCAGCACCAAAGTGCGCACAGCTAGCAGGTAAAAGCTGGTTATAAGAACGATCATGACCAGATTGTAGATAAAATCGCGCGCCATAGTGCGGCCTTCAACCAATGCACTGTAACGCGCTACACCAAACCCCACCATGCCAACAAAAATTGCCAGGATAGAAGATAAAACTACCATTGGAATTGGAAAAATATCTAACCATGAAGCAAGTATGGATATAGGGCCTACTAAGCCTGCAATCGATGTTGCAGTCACGAGAGTCCAGAGTTGACGGCGGGCGGTTTCGGTCGGTGCAATACGAGCAGAGCGCGTCAGATTAACGATGCTGGTAGTTGTAAGCACTATCAATGCGATACCAAAAAAGGAGTAAAGAGAGCCAGCGCGTAAACTATTTAGATATAAAGGATTACCTCCTTCAACTGAAAATAGAATCTGGGTGAAAGCCTGTACCACTACTGCAGCGATCGCGGTAATGTAGCCTGCAATGACACGTATCCAGCGCCAGGGATTCATTTTTCCTGGTCGCATGAGTAAAGTGGCATGATGCCATAAGGCTACAGAAGGTGCTACAGACCAACCTTGCAACCAGGCGCTGGCTCCCTGTTCGAAGGTGCCCGATGCCCAGAATGGGAAGAGGAATCGTAGTCCGGATAGACGATATGGCGCCGCGGGGGGCGGATTCAAAGCCAACAAGATATTTAAAAACAATCCGCCCAGTGACCATAGTGTAAAGGCCGTCAACCAGGCGGTAGGTGCGCGCGGGCTGCGTGTGACCAGATAAAGCCCCAGCCAAAAAGCTGCGATCAGGGCGATAAAATTAACTGCAAAGGTGATAGAGTAAAGGATATCCATAACACCCTACCGAATTACATTGGTGTATATACACTATACGGACGTTTGGACAGCGGGTCAAGTGGCAATTTTAACGAATGGGGTTAGAATAGGGTATCTTTTTGGGAGAGATTATGCGTGTTAGAGCTGGTGTTGTTTTAATTGAAGATAATAAGGTCGCCTTAATCGAACGTTTCCGCGATGGGAATCATTACTTTGTCTTCCCAGGCGGTGGTGCGGATAACGGTGAATCGCCAGAGCAGGCGGCCGTTCGTGAGATGGAGGAAGAGACCGGACTGCGCGTAACCGTTAAGAGAAAGGTAACTGAAATCCATTTTGACTTGAGCACACAACATTATTACCTAGCGGAACGTATCGGCGGTGAATATGGGACCGGTACGGGGGAAGAATATACTGACGCGGACCCCGATGATCCGGCTGAAGGAATCTATATCCCCATTTGGATGGATATCGAACAATTAGCCGAACATGAAAATATTTATCCGGTTGATATCAAAGAGCTCATTCTACAATCTGTGGACACAGGTTGGTCGGAAGAACCGGTTGTGATAGAAGAACCTATGAAATAAAGGAGTGTCATTACGAGGCACATAGCCACGCCCCACTCTGCGGGGCTCGCAATGGCACCAGATAATATGCATATTCTCATCATCCACCAAGCCTTTGCTTCCCTAGATGAACCCGGTGGCACCCGTCACTATGAGTTTGCGCGTCTACTATCTGCGCGCGGACATCGGGTGACTGTGATTGCCAGCCCGGTGAGTTATATAACGGGGACCCTCACCCCCCCCTCGCCCCCCCCCAAAAAAAAGGAGAATGGGGGGGGGGGGG
>CAZCPP010000066.1:12675-15722 GCA_964500655.1 uncultured Anaerolineaceae bacterium
TATTTACCGGGGCCCCCCCCCCCCCCCCCCCCCCCCCCACCCCCCCCCCGTGGTGGGGGGGGGGGGGGGGGCGGGCGGGGTGAGGGTTATTCGCGCCTCGGTCTACTCTGCCCACCACAAATCCTTTGTTCATCGTGTGTTTGCATTTATTTCTTTTATGGCCTCCTCTTTCTGGCTGGGACTGGGTGTCAAGAACGTGGAGGTGGTGTGGGGTACATCGCCGCCAATTTTTCAAGGTGTGACTGCTTGGGCGTTAGCACGATTGAAAGGCGCCAAATTCCTGTTCGAAGTTCGTGATCTGTGGCCGCAATTTGCGATTGCGGTGGGTGTGTTGACCAACCCGATTCTCATCCACGCTACAGAATGGCTGGAGCGATTCCTGTACCGTCACGCGGATCGGGTAATGGTCAACAGCCCAGGATACATAGGGCATGTTGAGGAGCGAGGCGCGCAGCGAGTGGAACTGGTCCCCAACGGGGCTGATCCGTCCATGTTCGATCCGGCTGACAGGGGATTAGCGTTTCGTCAATTCCATAAACTGGGAAATAAATTTGTGGCCTTGTATGCGGGCGCGCATGGCATGTCGAATGATCTGGGCGTGGTGCTAACAGTCGCCAAGAGGCTAGCAAATACCGACGTGCATATAGTACTGTTGGGAGACGGAAAAGAGAAACCCAACTTGCAAACACAAGCGGACGAAATGGGCTTGATCAATGTGACTTTTGCTCCACCGGTACCCAAAGCTGAGATGGCGCGTGCGCTTGCCGGGGCGGACGCCTGCATCGCGATATTGAAGCCCTTGGACGAATATAAAACCACCTACCCAAACAAGGTATTTGATTACATGGCAGCGGGACGCCCTGTGGTTCTGGCAATAGATGGTGTGATACGTGAGGTAGTTGAGGCAGCGGGATGTGGGATATTTGTTGAACCCGGGAATCCGTCCGCTCTGGCGGAAGCAATTCGTACGTTGGCTGCCGACATGGAAAAAGCACATTCAATGGGATTGGCCGGACTCGAATATCTGGAGAAGAATCTCAGCCGTGCGGTGATTGGGGAGAAGTTGTTGGGATTGTTGGATAATTTGGTAAATGGCTAAGTGTAAAAGGCGATCTGTCCGAGTGCCGGGATATGATTACACCTCGCCAGGTGGATATTTTGTGACCGTTGCAGCCTATCAGCGTGAAAAAATTTTTGGCGAGGTTGAAAATGACCAAATGCGTTTGAATCCACGCGGGGAAATCGTTTCGGATTGTTGGCAGGCCATCCCAAGGCATTTCTCGCATGTAGAATTGGGCGCCTTTGTGATTATGCCGAATCATGTGCATGGGATCATCGTGATCAAAGATAACCCTGTCGTGGTGGCGCAGCATGAACCGCCGAATGTTGTCGTAGGGGCGACGCATGCGTCGCCCCTACGACAACGTAACAAATCTGGTCCCGTTCCGGGATCCTTAGGTGCCATTATTGGCTCATTCAAATCCGCCGCAACCAAAGGCATCAACGGAAAATATGATTCTCCCGGTATGCCATTGTGGCAGCGCAACTACTATGAACACATCATCCGCGACGACAGGGATTGGCAACGCATTCATGATTACATCATTGTTAATCCGGCTAATTGGGCTGATGATGAGGAAAACCAACCAAGAGAATGACCGAAAAATCCTCTCTCTGGCTGGCCCGTTTATTGATTGCTATCGTGACCGCCTGGAACTTGCAGGCCGCGCTGGTCTTCATCCTGTGGCCGGAACGTTTTGCACATAACTTCGAACTGACCGGCATCCCTGGTGCCGCTGCCGTTCGCGGAACCGGTATCCTGTTCGTGATGTGGAATGTGCCCTATCTGGTGGCGCTCTGGAATCCGCGCAAGTATAGCCTTGCGCTGGGAATGGCGTTGGCGATGCAATTCATCGGTTTGATGGGGGAAAGTTTTATTTTGTTCACCCTGCCAGATGGATACACCCTGCTACGTGAATCCATTACCCGCTTTATCATCTTTGATGCCAGTGGGTTGATTATGCTCCTCACTGCATTTTGGATTGCCATTCACACAAAGCATAACGCTTGACGTTATTATTTGTTTGAAGTATTATGAGGGGAAAATGATCAAAACCTTCGCCAGCAAAGAAACGGAAAAACTGTTCCAGCGTGAAACGTCTCGTGTTCTGTCAACCGACATTCAGCGCAAAGCCCGTCAAAAGCTGGAAATCCTTGATGCGGCTGAAAAGCTTGACGACTTGAAAGTCCCGCCTGGAAACCGTCTGGAAAAATTAAGCGGCGACCGTGAAGGTCAACACAGCATTCGCATCAACCAGCAATGGCGGATTTGTTTTCAATGGAAAGATGGCGATTGTTACGATGTGGAAATCGTGGATTATCATTAACTCAGGAGTTTGAAATGACCGAGAAATTAGCTCCCATTCACCCCGGCGAAATCCTGCTTGAAGAATTCCTGAATCCCATGGGAATCAGCCAGTACAGGCTGGCAAAGGACGTCAGCGTGCCGCCGCGCCGTATCAACGAAATTGTGCTAGGCAAGCGCGCCATCACGCCGGATACCGCCTTGCGCCTGTCCCTGTACTTTGGGCTTTCAGAACGGTTCTGGATTAACTTGCAAACACGCTATGACATAGAAGCAGAGAAAGATAAACTACAAGACCGCTTAAAAAACGAAGTGCATGTTTATACCGCTGCATAAAGAATTAATTCTTCTATATAGGAGACGGCTAGGATGAGGGTATGACAATGAATAAATGTCCGTATTGTGCAGAACTTATACAAGACGAGGCAATAGTCTGCCGATTTTGTAACCGTGATTTGGCTGATAACGTGGAGGAAATAGCAGCAAGTAGAAATATCGATGTTGAATTTCATCCTGTTGAATTGTCATTAGATGAATTGAATGGTTTATTTCAAAAATGGGGTGAAAGTTATTCCAATATTCCTCTGGGTGTGAAAGAGAAAATTGGTGCACAAATAAATACGTTTCTAATGGCTGGACTTTGCCCGTTTAGGTTGAATAACAGGCTGAATCGACAAGGGAA
>CAZCPP010000067.1:0-15663 GCA_964500655.1 uncultured Anaerolineaceae bacterium
AATTTCATTCGACATACAAAGCTATCGACTTCCAGTCGATAGTAGTTTACTTAGATCGAACAGCTAACACAACATTAGAGGCTTTGTCAGCGGCGCAGCCTGGAGTATCTTCCCTTTTGGAAGTGATCTTCAGGGCAAACGGATTAGGGATGACAATGAGCGAAATCCTGGCACCCATCCCACCAGGTGCAATCTCATTGACGATCCGATGGCAACTGTCTTTTCCTTGAAGTTCTGAACTGACTAAGCTTACCAGTTTCATTTCTCTCCGCTAATATCCTTCCAAACCTTCATCATCAGGAGCGCATCTTCTTCCATGATTGGGCTTTCACAAAGGATGCGCCCGGCGCAGCCGAAGTCTTTCAGTGCCCGCAACAGAGCTTCCAAATCCAGATCGGCTTCTTCCAATATCAGGTGATTTTTCTCGCCTTTGGGGCCATACTCAATTCCCGAAAGATGACAGTGCAATCGTTTCAAACTTTTGTCGCCTAAAGCTTTACCATATAGTGTCAAATATCCAGCCCATTCGTCGTAAGTGTTGACCGTTCCATCGCCGGGACGTGCATGCAGATGTGCAAAGTCGATGCAAGGTTCGACGCCCTCGATGGCTGTACTCATCTCGATTGTATCTTCCAATGAGCCAAGCATGGCAGATTTGCCCATCGTTTCTGGGCGCAACGTGACTCGATTGTCATTCGCGCGAAGTTTATCTATGCAACCCTGTAAGCGCGGGATGGCGAAATTTAAAACATCAACCGGATCTTTACCAAAATACGAGCCTGGATGAAAGATGATGTCAGTACAACCAGCCAGATTGCCGTAGTGAGCCGCATCCATCAGTCGCTGACGAGACTTAGGCCATTCATCATCATTTGCATTCAGGTTGATGAAGTAGGGCGCGTGTACGCTTAGGGAAACACCGTGATCGCTAGCTGTTGTCTTGATCGCTTCACAAGATTTCTCACTGACGCGCACAGAGCGCACCCAGCCTAATTCGAGGGTTTCCAGATCAATAGATTTGCTATATTCGATTGCGCCCACCGAGCCGCCCGGTTTTTTGGGTGTGCCCTTGGGGGAGCCAACAGTGCCAAATTGAAACGATAAAGTCATACAGATGCTCCATATTAGTTAAAAAGTTTTGCCCACAACGGCGGGCCTAGGATCAGCAAGCCCACACCAATTGCCGCCAGCGCTGCGATAAGGACGGCGGCAGCGCCCACATCCTTACCCACTTTTGCCAGCGGATGTTGAGCCGGGCTGGCTAAATCCACAACCGCCTCGATTGCCGTGTTGAAAAACTCTGCAGCCCAAACCATGGCGATGGTCACCAACAACACAGCCCAATCACTGGCAGGTACTCTTAGCCAAATGGCAAGAATAACGACGGTAATGGTTACGATCGAGTGTATCCATGCGTTTTGTTGGGTCTTGATGACATGCCACCAGCCGCGGAAGGCGTACCAAAAAGAGCGGATTCGAGAGAGAAAGAATGATTTCATGATGATGCGATTCGTTATTAAGAGATTTTTTTCGATACACCTAATTACGATTCCCTGATTTCAAATCCTGATACCCCGAGACTTCCTATTATTTCGGCTTGCGTTTTCCACATGTGGGCTTTTTCTTCGGTCTCGGTATGTTCATATCCTAGCAGATGGAGAGTCCCATGCACAATCAATAACTTCATTTCAGTATCCAGTGCATGTCCTGCAGTGTGAGCCTGCTCTTCGGCGCGGTGGACTGAGATGAGAATATCCCCTAGATATCGGCGAGCAGTTTCCGGGTCGGTTTCAGAAGCGGGGAAGGAGAGAACGTCGGTGGGTGCATCTATTCCTAGGTAATCGTGATTCAGTTCCTGTAATTGGGCATCATCTGTAAGGACGATCGTTAAATCCCCATCAACTTCTTGGTTTTTGAGCACAGCCAACGCAGCACGCTCAAGACCATCCAACTCGGGATTGGTTTGCAGGGATAGATTGACTTTGATATGGATCACGATTTGTTTTCGTCACGCGGAATGGTTGGTAGATTCTGAACTGCGGCCACGTTTTTTGTTTGGGGGTATTCAATGCGTGGATGATAGGAGCCGCGCAAAGTGGTGATGAACGATTCGGCGATCTTGTTGATGTCGCTAAGGGTCAGTTGGGTATTATCGAGTTGGCCTGACGTCTGGACATGCTCAATAGCACTGTGCACGATCTTGGCGAGATCTGCTTCGGATTGCGGCTTCTTGGCGCGAACGCGTGCTTCGGTGCCATCTGCCAACATCAATAACGCTGTTTCGCGCGAGCGCGGACGCGGCCCTGGATAGCGGTACATATCTGAGTCTACCTTGGATTCATCACCACCCGCGGCTTCAATTGCCTTGGAATATTGATAGCGGGTCAGCATAGTGCCATGATGTTCGAGAACGAAATCATCAATGCGCCGAGGTAACCGATGTTTACGTGCTAGCTTGATACCATCTTTAACGTGCTGGGTAATAGCGTTGGAGCTTTCCTCAGGCTTCATGTCATCATGGGTGTTGAGAGTGCCAGGAGCCTGGTTCTCGATGAAAAATGTGGGTTTCACTGCCTTGCCCACGTCATGGTAGAGGGCTCCCACGCGTGTGAGCAAGACATCTGCTCCGATATGTTCGGCAGCTCGCTCAGCCAGATTGGCTACTTGCAAGCTATGTTGGTAAGTGCCCGGAGCATTGCGTAAAAAGAATTGCAACAAGGGAGAATCGGAGCGTGAGATTTCAAGTAATTGAAGTGGCGTAGTTAGCCCCAGGGCTTGTGCCAGGAAATATTGCAACAACAATGTGATACTGGCTGAAGCAATACCATTGAACAAGGCCGCACCTACCAGGGTAGCAATCCCCACCCAGTCCATCTGAGTGAATGGAAGCCGAAATGCCAGGGTCATGGCTACTCCAGCCCCGGCAATTGCTAAACCAGAGCGGAAAAAGGTCCAGACGCGACGCGCCTGCCCGAGCACGAGCACGCCTGTGAGCGAAGCCAGTAGATAATAGGGCATCAGGTCAAGCGTGTTGGGTAAACCATAGGCTGCCAGTACCGAGATAACTAACGAAAAAGTCAGCCCGGCTTCGATACCAAAAAGTGTGGTCAACAGCAAACCTACTGCAGGTAGGGGGTATAAGTATGGAACGATGGTGCGATTTGGAATGGTAAGCCGAGCGCCAACCAGGAAAATGATAAAGATGATGGCAATCAGTACCAAGCTACGGACTTCTAATAGATATGATCGGTTGCGACGATAGAAGTACAATCCTACGAAAGTAGTCATCAGGATCACTAATGCTGAGATACCCAAATAATCTTGCCATTGTTGGCCTGGTTCTATCAAGCCCAGTTTTTCGAGCGCTTCCAGTTGGGCTGGATTGATGATCTGGCCACCAGTCACGACCATCTCTCCCGGTTTATAAGTCTGGACAACGGGTTCGACAGCCTCTCGCGCAGCTTGACGGGCGGCTTCGGTCAGTTCCGGACTGTTGAAACTGTTTGGCGTGATATAGGCAGACACTAGCTCTACGACCAGTTTAGCTTGCTCCTCGGTCAATGCCAGGCTGACTAACGAAGGGACGTTGCGGCGTATGGTCTGCACGTTGTTCTCACGAATAGTATTGCGCATTACCTGCTCAAGCACGCTCAAGGCTTCTTGCTGAATGGTGTCCCAGCGGGCAGCGGGAAGATCAAGTACTTGTTGGATGGTTTCTGCTTTGAGTGTAAGGTCGCTCAAAGCACTAAGGTCAGCTTGTTTTTGTTCGGGAGTGGCAAACTCATCGTCACGAACCAAACTGATATAGTCGATAGCAGCCCGCAGGCGTTCGATTTGACCGCGCGCAATTGATGGATCCGGAGGAGAGTAAGTTTGTGGTATGGCGCGTTCTGCAGCCGCACGTGCCTCCTCTGTCCGTACATCACTAACGTATTCGATTGCTTCAGGAGCCTGTAGGTCTCGTGGCGCGACATCACCCACCAAGAGCGGTAAAGCACCTGGGCTGAGAGATAGCGGCAGGATTAAGGCGGCCAGCGAGATTAACCCTACCAAAACTAGTAGGATGAGTTGAATCGCCCGTATTCGGGTAGAGATTTTTCCTGATTTGGCAGAAGCCATTTGGTTAGGAAGTAAGCAACTCTTTTACCATTGTGCTTATTTCGCCCCCGGGGGCACGTCCAGCCACTTTAGCCATGGCAATTTTCATCACTTTGCCCATATCAGAGGGGGCGGAAGCTCCGGTTTCAGCGATAGCAGCTACTACAATCTCGCGCAATTCTTCTGTAGATAAGGCTTCCGGCAAAAAGGTTTCCAGTACGGCAATTTCAGCTTCGTTCTCGATTACAAGGTCATCGCGATCGGCTTTTTTGGCTTCTTCAATGGCTTCTTTACGGTTCTTGATTTCTTTTTGTAAAAGCGCGATTACCGTCAATTCGTCCAATTCGGTTTGCCGGTCTACTTCAGCTTGCTTGATGGCTGCTAGTGCAATACGAACAGTGTTTTTTCGCACTATGTCACCAGCGCGCATGGCATCCTTCATGGATTGGTTTAGTTTAGATTTTATGTCCATGAGGGGGATTATACTAGAAAGACTTGATAAATATATCCGTCTGCTCAGGTTTCAGACCTTGTAAATTTCGACCTTCATAATATAAAACAAAACCCAGCAAGAATCAATCATTTTTTATAGAGGGAGTGGATAACATAGTGGGTTTTTGCCAATTATCAAGGGTAACTTCGCAAGAAAGCCCACTCAATTAGCCACTCTGTTTATAGAACAGATTTGCAGTAAATATTGGCTGTATGGTAAAATTGGTAGGTTATGGAAATGGACAAAATCGAAACCTTGCCTCCGCCCCCTGGCGTGGTTGGCTCGCTAAAAGCAGGCTTCGACGCAATTGCATCTAATCTTTCAGTCATTTTGCTTCCGTTAGCTCTGGATGTATTGCTCTGGCTGGGCCCGCGCATGCGTGTGGATAGACTCTTTCAACCCATTTTCGATGAAATGTCCCGGTACGCCAGTTATAGCGGTATCCCTGCTGCTGATTTGAAGTCTTTGCAAGAAAATAGTGCCTTACTTGTGGAGCTGTTGCAGCAATATAATTTATTGAGCGCATTGCGCACTTTTCCGATAGGTATCTTCAGCCTGATGAGCGGATCAATGCCCGGTCAAACCCCTATGGGGGCACCTTCAATGATCCATATCAATTCGGTATTAACTTTATTGGGTTGGATTGTATTTCTAACGCTTAGTGGCTGGTTATGTGGTGGTTTGTTCTTCCGATGGGTATCTTTGATCGTGACAGATCCATCTCAGGCAAGTGAGAACCGCTTCGGTCAATCAATACTACAAACGATATTGCTTTCGATAATGCACATCTTTGCCGTACTGATGATTGGCACCCCAATAATAGTTGTGTTTACTTTGGTTATCGCCGCTAGTCCACTTTTAGCACAGGGTATGTTATTGATATTAGGCTTGCTTTCAATGTGGTTAATCGTCCCGATATTTTTTACTCCGCATGGCATTTTCATGCATCAAAAGAACGCTTTTTCATCCATTTACACTAGCCTTAGAATGGCTCGATTTACCCTACCAACCAGCAGTTTATTTGTATTAAGTGTACTACTTATTGCATTCGGTTTGAATTTTCTTTGGAACATACCATCGTCCGATTCCTGGGTGGTTTTGGTAGGGATTGCCGGGCATGCTTTCATTACAACTTCCCTTCTGGCAGCCAGTTTTATTTATTATCGCGATATGCAAGTTTGGCTACAGACAGTTCTTGAAAAGTTAAAAACAAATTTGCCCACACAACAGGCATAAATTTAGTATTGTCATTATTTGGAGGTTTTTGTGGTTCAGAGTAACACCAGCTATCAAGCAAAAGATATACAGGTATTGGAAGGTCTGGAAGCAGTCCGCCGTCGCCCAGGTATGTATGTGGGTGGCACAGATATAAAAGCATTGCATCACTTAGTTTATGAAGTTGTTGATAATTCAATTGATGAAGCATTAGCAGATACTTGCTCACGTATTGATATTATTATTCATGCTGACAGCAGTGTAACTGTTCAGGACGATGGTCGCGGTATTCCTGTGGATAAACACCCGCAGATGAAGAAGTCAGCCCTTGAGGTGGTCATGACCACGTTACACGCTGGCGGCAAATTTGGTGGCGGCGGATACAAGGTGTCCGGCGGTTTGCATGGTGTCGGTGTCAGTGCAGTAAATGCTTTATCAGAGTGGTGCGAGGTCGAGGTTAAGCGTGATGGGAAGATTCATCGTCAGCGCTATGAACGTGGCTATCCACAGGGACCGGTTAAACCGGGGGGGAAAGTAAAAGGAGAAGAAAGCGGAACCAGAACAACGTTCAAGTTCGATCCGAAAATATTCAAAGATAACGTTGATTATCGTTTTGATACGCTGGCGCAACGTTTTCGCGAAATGGCGTTTGTCACCCGAGGCACAACGATCCATTTCCGGGATGAGCGCAGTAATCGGGAGTTGACGTTTTATTTCGAAGGTGGCATCAATTCCTTTGTCCGGTATTTGAACCGTAATCGCGAATCAATTCACACGGTCGTTTCCGTTGATAAAGACATTGATGGGGTTGGTATTGAAGCGGCTATCCAATATACAGATTCTTACACCGAGTCAATTTATTCGTTTGCTAACACAATCAATACTGTAGATGGGGGCACGCATCTGACAGGTTTGCGCAGTGCGTTGACGCGAGTAATCAATGATTTTGCACGCAAGAATAACTTATTAAAAGATTCGGATTCAAATTTTTCTGGCGATGATACCCGCGAAGGGCTAACTGCCATTGTTTCGATCAAGCACCCAGATCCACAATTCGAGTCGCAGACCAAGGTGAAACTAATGAACGCTGAGGTGCAGACCTACGTTCAGCAAGCTGTGGTAGAAGGGTTTAACACCTTTCTCGAGGAAACACCACAGGCAGCTAGGGCAATTGTTGCCAAGTGTCTGACTTCTGCTCGTGCCCGCGATGCAGCTCGTAAGGCCCGTGATCTGGTTATCCGTAAGTCTGCTTTAGAATCGCTCACTTTACCTGGCAAACTGGCTGATTGCTCCGAGCGCGATTCATCTAAAACTGAACTCTATATTGTTGAGGGTGATTCGGCAGGCGGATCGGCAAAACAAGGCCGTGATCGTCACTTCCAAGCCATCTTACCATTGCGGGGAAAGATCCTGAACACTGAGCGAGCTCGCCTTGATAAGATACTTGGAAACAACGAAGTCAAGTCATTGATTTCGGCTTTGGGTACCGGAATTGGTGAAGGCTTCAATTTGGAAGGCCTGCGTTACGGGCGCGTTATCATCATGACGGATGCTGACGTAGACGGCAGCCACATCCGCACCTTGTTACTGACCTTTTTCTTCCGTTATTTACCACAATTGATCGATGAAGGGCATCTTTTCATTGCCCAACCACCGCTATACCGTATAACCCATAAAAACAAAGCCCAATATGTGTATACTGAAAATGAAAAAGAAAAATTACTGAAGTCCTTTGGCAAAGATAAATCTAATTTGCAACGTTACAAAGGTCTTGGCGAAATGAATCCGGAACAACTATGGGATACAACCATGAATCCGGAGAACCGAACTTTGCTCATGGTTAGTGTTGAAGATGCTGCCGAAGCAGACCGGACCTTTGACATGCTTATGGGTAATGCGGTTGACCCGCGAAAGCGCTTCATTCAAACCCATGCCCGGAGTGTGCGAAACCTGGATATTTAGTGTTGTTTTCAGAATAATAAAGAGATCGGCTATAGCAGAGCCTTTCTACTTACAAAAACGATAAGACAGAGAATTCCTTACAAAAATGTATAGAAAACCTCTTGTAAGTATTGCTTCTTCTACCTATAATACAACTATCGTTTTTTACTTGATATGATACTTATTCTATGAAAGGAGAAAATATCATGTTGTTTGCCCCGAAAGAAAAAGGCCAGGGTCTCGTTGAGTACGCTTTGATCCTTGTTTTGGTCGCTATCGTTGTTATTGCGGTCCTCATGTTGCTTGGCCCAATCATTGGTGAAGTATTCAGCTCCATCAACGAAAGCCTTTCCGGCGTCTAGTTTGGTTTGATCGATTCAAAAAAAGGCTCTGCCATACAGCAGAGCCTTTTGCTTTTCACTTCAGTGATGGGAAAGACTATAGCGTTTCGAAAAGACAACCACCCGCATAGCGGGTGGTCATGACTTTCCAGACAGCTTATGGTTGATCCCCTATATCGCTTTTATACGTGAATTGAGTTTGCTTCTCTACCTCAACCCACATTTCTTCCCCGTCAGTTGATACCTCTATCCAACCATTGTAGTCGCTTCGTAGCACATGATAATCTTCCATAACATTGAGTGTTTCTTCGTGTGGGAGGCCGTCCTTGTCACCTGCGGCAACGCTAAGAATAATTAGCTGCGGATTTAGATTAGATACCCATTCAGGCGGATTGATCGGTGCATATCCAGAGTCCGCGATTAAAAGCAAGGATACTTTCTCAACCTCTTCCCCATAATTAAGCGCTTCCAATGCTGTGAAGTTCATCCCTACCGGCAGCAAAGCCCGAAATTCCTTCCACTCGAGCAATAAGATTGTGCCACGTGAATTGACATTGAGAATATGCAAAACAGCACTTTCGCCAAGGTCAAGCTCGGAGCCGGGTTCGGCCTGTGTGACGGGGATAGTCTGATCAACGAACCACTTATCCAGGTTGCGGGCGGAAAAGGATGCCTCCATGTTTCCAGCCCAGAGCACATTGGATGGAGTAATTCGCTCTACCACGCGGGGCAGGCCGGAGAGTTGATTCTCCTGCGTAGAGGCGATAATCAGCCAATCTAGGTGGCGGTTAAGCGGCGGCAGGCGGCGTCCTAACCCGTCGGAAAGCATGGAGGCGCTCGGGCCGCCATTGACGAGGATGTGTCGTCCGCCGGGAGTTTGGATCAGAATTGCGTCTGCAGAGCCGACAGCCAGGAAGGTGATGTGCAGCTTACCATCAGGGGTGGTGAAGACAGCGCGCCAGGTCATTAAGACGAGAATTGTCAGAACAGTAGCAACCGTTATAACGGGAATTGTCGGGAGATTGGCTTGTTTACCAGAGAAAAGTTCCTTTAACCGGTGGCGGAAAAAGGTCCAGGTAAGAAGCGCTGCGTAGAACAAGATTACCAGCCAGAGTGAAAAGTCTCCCAGTACGATGACGCCATTTGGCATGAGGTCAAATAGTTCCACAGCGCGAATGGTATAAGCCACGAAAGGCCAGGCGCCAAAAGCCGCGACCGCACCAAGCGGGAGCCAGATGAGGCTGAGAATTACAGCGATGCCACCTACGATCATCACAGCCGGTTGGACAGGCAAAATAAAGGGGTTGGCAATCAATGAGACCAATGAAATGCGTTTGAAGTGGTATGCCATGATGGGCAGTGTTGTGAGTTGTGCTGCCAAGGTCAGGAGAATATATTCGGAAATGGGAGCAGCCCACTTTTGGGCGATACCTGGTGATGTATAGCGTGTGATGATGTTGACAGCCCAATCCTGAAATGGTTCCGCGTACAGAATCAAACCAAGGGTGGCAAAAAATGAGAGTTGGAATCCCACATCCCATGGAATGTGAGCATCTATTATGGACATTACCACCGCCGAAAGCATCAGGGCATTAAAACCATCGTTGCGGCGTCCAAGCTGACGGACGGTGAGTGAAATGCCACCCATAATGGCTGCGCGGACTACAGCTGCATCAGCGCCTACCAAGAAGGTGTAAAGCGCAATTCCCAAGATGGAGACGATGGTCCCACGTGTTTGACCGAGTACACGGCTGAAAAGCGTGAAGAACAACCCGGCGATGATGGCAATGTTGAATCCGGAAATAGCGATAATGTGTGCTGTGCCAGTATCTTTGAAGGCTTGTTGGAGATCTTTGGGCAGACCGGTTTCCACACCTAACAGGATACCTGCAAGGAGGGATGCTTCTGGATCGGGGAAGATTAGATAGATATTGTCGAGCGCTTTGTCTTTGAAAGTGTAAATTGCTTTTCTGATGGCGCCGCCGCCATTACCAGGAAGATGTGTGACTTCGGTTTGTGACATGTACGAGTGGACGCCTTGCCGAGCGAGGTACTCACGATAAGAGAAGTCTTCGTTTTCAGGAGGGGTGAGTAGTTTGCCACGGATGCGGATACGTTCTCCGTATTCGTAAGTTTCGTTGGGGAAGACGCGAGCCAGTAGATCGCCTTCAACAGGCAAATCACCGGAACCAGTGTCAACGGCTTCAACTTTCAAGCGCAAATTAGTATAGGTGTCGCGGTAATCCGGTGGCTCGGCGAGTGTACCAGTGACCAATAGGTCGTATTCGCGGTCGTTGTACCAGGCGATGTGGAAAGCATCTATTTTTGGGAGGCTGGTCTGGTATCGAAACCCGCCCAAGAAGAAGCTAACCAGGGATAAGACGATAATCAAATACGTCTTGGTTGAGAGGCGGAGAAACTCTGCCAGCTTCCGCGGGCGGAGCGCAAATAAAAGGAAAACGCTTGCCAGAACAAGCCAGATATCGTAGGTGAGTGAAATCTGACCGGCGAGGACAATTCCCACCAGGAAGGCGAGTGAGAGCCAGAAAAACGGTAGTGCACGAAGACGGGTAAAAGTTGAATCCACAGGGTTCCCTACCGGCGATTGTACAACAAAACCCCCCGAAACTTCAAGCAAGTATAATTTGTTCTAATCTGAATTTCAAAGGAAGTGCATGGCAAAATCTGATTTGATCTTGGTTACCGGAGCAACAGGGTATGTCGGTGGTAGGTTGGCGCCCAGGTTACTCGAAGCAGGTTACCGAGTACGTTGCCTGGTGCGCGATCTGGAACGGCTGAAAGGCCGTTCGTGGCAGAAGCAGGTTGAGGCCGTGAAGGGCGATGCGCTGGATAAAGAGTCGCTCGTGGCGGCGATGCAAGGTGTGTCCGTCGCATATTATTTAATCCACGGTCTGCAGGGGGGCAAACTGGATGCCCGGCGTGATATGATCGCCGCGCGCAATTTTGCTGAAGTTGCCGAAGAAGCCGGGATTGAACGAATTATCTATCTGGGGGAACTGGTAAATACCACGGACTATCTCTCCCCATATTTGCGTGCTCGCCATGAAACCGGACACATTCTGCGCTTTAGTCGTGTACCTGTAACCGAATTCCGGGCCGGCATGATCGTTGGCTCAGGCAGCGTACTGTTCGAGATGATCCGTTACTTGTCTGAACGTGAGTTTTTGTTCATTTGTCCGCGTTGGTTCTTTTCGATGGCGCAGCCAATTGCTATCCGCGATGTTCTTTTATATCTGGTGGATGCGCTTGAAACGCATGAAAGTGAAGGTAAGATGCTCGAGATCGGAGGGGCAAAACGCCTGACTTATACCGATATGCTTTTTGCTTATGCAAAAGAACGCGGGTTGAAGCGATTTTTGATCCCAACTCCTTTTTATGTTCCGCGCCTTTCCGCGTACTGGATCCACATGGTGACGCCCATTCACTGGCGAATTGTACTGCCGCTGATCGAGGGCCTGCGCGCCAAATTAGTGGTGCATGATGATCTGGCGAAGAAACTCTTCCCACAAATAAAGCCGCTTGATTTTCAAATGGCCACACATCTTGCCTTGCGCCGCATCAAGATTGATAAAGTGGAAACATCCTGGTCTGATGCGCTGGTGACAACCGCCGGGGATGTTAAGCCTTACGCCTTCACAGTGGAAGAGGGCCTGATGATCGAACGCCGACAGGTTATCGTTGACCTGCCGCCAGATGTGGTCTTTCGTGCGTACACGGGGATAGGTGGAGAACGCGGTTGGCTTTATATGGACTGGGCCTGGGAGATCCGTGGCTGGCTGGATAAATTAGTCGGCGGCGTTGGCCTGCGACGCGGACGGCGCCATCCCGATGAAATCCATGCCGGGGAATCGCTCGATTTCTGGCGCGTAGAAGTGCTCGAACCCAACCGTCTCATGCGCTTGCGTGCTGAGATGAGAGTGCCTGGTGATGCCTGGTTGCAATTTGAATCAGTGCCGCAAGAGGATGGTAAAACTCTTCTGACGGTCAATGCTTATTTTGACGTGCACGGTGTGACCGGGATGGTTTACTGGTATGCAATGTTTCCTTTTCATAAATTCATTTTTGATGGACTGACACGGCACCTGGCATCACGCGCTCGTGTGCTGGCGCATTCTTATGGGTAAAAAACTCGTTCTTGTTACGGGTGCAACAGGATACATTGCCGGCCGCCTAATCCCTGAACTGTTGGACCGCGGCTACCGTGTTCGCTGCCTGGTACGCCAGCCGCTTCGTCTCAAAGCTCGATCTTGGGAACCTAATGTAGAGATTGTTACCGGCGATGTGCTGATCCCGTCAACTCTTGTGCCTGCGTTAGATGATGTCCATACAGCCTATTACCTCGTTCACAACATGTCCATTGGACAAGGGTACACGGCCTTTGAGCAAAATGGCGCACGCAACTTTGTATCTGCAGCCGAGCAGGCCGGTGTGGAGCATATCATCTATCTTGGTGGATTGGTTGACCCGCAAAAGGGAATTTCATCGCACATGCGCTCTCGTATTGACACCGGCAAATCATTGCGCAAAGGGAACGTCCCGGTGACGGAGTTCCGTGCAGGTGTGATTGTTGGCCCCGGTAGTATTTCTTTCGAGATGATTCGTTTTATGACCGAGCTGATGCCAATTATTTTTGGGCCAGTATGGTTGCAGAATCGAGCTCAACCGATAGCCGTACAAAATGTAATTGATTATCTGTTGGCCGCTCTCGAAGAGGGGAATGACCAAAGCCAGGTCTTCGAAATTGGTGGGCCAGATGTGATGAGCTATGCAGATTTAATGCTGACATACGGGCGTTTACGAGGACTGTGGCGAAAATATGTGATTGTGCCAGGCATTCCCTTATGGTTCATGGCCTTGGGCGTGGATTGGATGACTCCTGTCCCAGCTGTAATTGCCACTCCTTTAGTAGATGGGATGCGCGGTGAAAGCATAGTTCAGAATAAATCCGCGCGTCAAGCTTTTCCAAACATCGATCTAATTATGTATGAGACCACCGTAAACGATGCACTGCTGAATTTGCGTCCAGATTTCATCGAGCCGGTCTGGAAAAACAATGAACAACCGGTGAAAATTGTGAAGTGCGAGGGTTTTTTCATCGACTATCGCTGGACGTATGTCAACGCGGCCCCAGGAAAAATATTTCAGGTATTCACAAATATGGGTGGTAAAAATAGTTGGCTTTATGCAAATTGGTTATGGAAGCTGCGTGGTTGGCTGGATAAATTCCTTGGTAGCCCAGGTTTACTGCCCTCTGAAAATCCAATACGACAGGGGGGAAATGTTGATTATTATCACATTGAAGCCCTTGAAACAGATCATTTACTTCGGCTACGCTCTGAATTGAAAACCCCAGGAACAGGTTGGATGGAATGGAGAGTTGAAAGAGATGGAGATTCTACCGTAATATCACAGACCAGTTTTTTTGCCCCGCGTGGCTTGTTGGGTTTTATATACTGGTATGTGCTCAGCCCGCTTAATAAATTGGTCTTCCGCGGGACGATCAATGCGATTGCCCACATGAGTAAGATTAGATAGGAGTTAGCATCGTGATGATTATTGTAAGTTTGTTGGGTGGGCTGATAGGAGCGGCTTTGATAGGTGCCGCGATATGGACATATTACACTCGGCGAAACAATGCAGCAGATCATGTATTTGCAACCGGGACAGTTGTGGACTTGACCCGTGAATTGACAGATCCTGGCAGCCCCGGAGTGTATTGTCCAATTGTTCAATTCACTTTGCCATCTGGTGAGAAGATCACTTTCACATCTAATTTTGGTTCACGTCCTGCTAGTCACAAGGTAGGACAGAATGTGAATGTCCGTTACGATCCGGAAGATCCGCAAAACGCTGAGGTCGATTCGGCTATGTCAAATTGGTTTGTTCCCGGAATACTGACTTTTATCGGGATTATTTTTTGCTGTCTAAGTGTTTTCTTGACGCCTTTTTTCTGGCTTATAGAATAATTCAATTCTACATATGCTTTCTATCAAATATATTTGTATGGTACGCTTTTATTTCTGTTCCGCTTTTCTCTTGATTGCTTTAAGCCATAACATCCGGATGAATGCGCTACCCATTGAAATGACCCGCCAGTAGAAACCGAACTTTCGGCGCGTGATTGGTTCGGGCACGTGGATGCGTGTCTCAGTGCTACAACAGGTGCGTCCACGTTGATCCTCGCTTACGAGCAAATTGGCGGCTACCTTGGCAAAGGCCGGATCTTCAAAAGCCAGGAAGGCTTCAGGGTTGGGAATATGTGGCTCTTCGCCGCCAATCAACTTCCAAAACTGACCAACCAGACCGAAAACAATCTCCTTGTCGGTGTCTTCAGCAAGAGGAATGAATCCGCCCCTGAATAGCTGATCGAGAAATGGTTCAGGTTGGTTTACAGCTGGAGCGTGCTTTCCAATTAGTTTTGCAGGCAGGTTACGGACGTCAAGCATCATAAAGATTAGCGGGGAAAGATCCGCAGGAGTCAACTGCTTGATTGCCGTAAAGACCTGCTCTGAAGGAGCGTTGATAGTTATGGCATGGATTTCATTGAACTCATACTTGGGTAAATAATCATCTAAGCGCATATTTCCTCTATTATTTCAGTTGTGTGTTGCACTTTTATATGTTGCAGGGATGAAATACAGCGATGCTAAAGCAAGGCATACAATAATAATCACCCATGAACCAATGAACGAAAGGTCCCAGAACACGACCTGGTTTACAGCACGAAGAATCCAAAAACCAGCAATTGCTTGACCAATTAACTGCCCCAGTTTTGTGGCACAAATCTCGTTTGTATAAGCAAGTGACAGGACGGAAAATACTGCCAAGACATAAGCAGTATGAAGGTTAAATACCTGCATAATGGCGCGATTGTCTGGCGATAGTGGCGCCAGGCTCTGTGGCCAGTCAAATAGTTTCCAGAAATACAGGTGAAATACGACAAAGAGCAGATTGATCACACCACCGATTTGTACAAGTCGTTTTATATTCATAGTTTTTCTCCTTCATATTGTTTCTTTTCGCAGGATGATCATTTTGTAATTGGGTTTGTTATTCGGGCTTTTACTAATCATTCTGAGTATAATAAATTTCTGATTTCAAAGTAGTTCCCTCTCGCTAATATTCCCAAGCAAAACCAGGCTCGCCGCCAGACATGCCATGCCAAGGAAAACCCATAAAGGGATCGTTGCGAAAGCCCCTTCAATCCCAGCTTTAGCCTGGGTATAGGATCCAATGGTCAGCACCAACATGTAAACAGTGTTGCTCACATTCAATATCGTCGCCAACACATACCCCCATGGCCGCCGTTTCCATAGCCAGACTGCCCCGATGACTAATCCCGAAGCCAGCAGCGATATGTCTACCCCCGCCACTGTTCGGATAAAATCCCCCATCCCGGTGTCGAGCGACTCCTGAGCGACAAAACTCACCCATTGGACGGCCCAGATCGCTGACATGAGAGCTGCAAAGAAGAACATGTAAACGCTGATCCATCTGGCCGAAACTTTGAGTTGAAAATGTTGACCGAGTGCGTTGATGTCAGTATTCGACAAC